>CAZRIC010000048.1:0-7740 GCA_964600095.1 uncultured Muribaculaceae bacterium | reverse complement strand
TTTAGGTTCTTGTTTTGTTTCTTGCTTTTCATAAACCCTATTAATAATTTTATTAATGGTATCAATAGAATTTTGATGTCCATCACTCAACATTAATTTTGGTAATTCATCATGTATATATTTTGAATGAATCGATAAAGAGTTTCCAAAATGAAGAACACTTTTAATATCACTTAAATCTAGTGGATCAATTGCTTCTTCTGATAATAAAGTAATACGATCATCAATTGTTAAAGATAATTCATAATCTTTGCCTGTTTCTACTTCTTCTTTTAAAATATCATAATTTGTTCCAGAAGAAACAGAAAGTGTCTCTAATAACATACTTTTATTTAGTGTAGAATCAAAAATTCTTTTTGCAAAATCATCAACTGTCCTACGACTTCTATAATTATCATTATCCTTTGAAAAATAACTAAAATAAGAATGAGCAGCATGTACATAATCAACTGGTTCATCAGAAATAGATTCTAAGAAATTACCTGGCAATCCGCATGCTTTTAGAATAGATTCTTTTGTAATATTATTTTTTTCAAAAAATCTCCTAGATTCATTTGAGACTGCAAATAATCCTAAAACCATAGATAATTCTTTTAAATCATCTTCATCTTTTATAATTTTTGACTGAAGAGATCCACTTTTTATCTGTCTTTCGATAATTTGATGAATTCTAAATACCGTAGAAAGATAGTAAGAGGAAGAATCATAAGATTTTATTAAATTTTCAGATTCCTTTTGCTTCTTTTTTTCTTTAGTAATATTTTGATATTCCTGATAATTTTCATCAAACTTCGCATAAGAATCATAGCTTTGATTAAAATGTGCTAAAAACTTACTAAGTGTAACACTATTGTTAATTTCTTTAGAAAAAATATTTCGAGCAATCTGCATTGGAGTTAATTCTTCTCTTTTTTTATCCTTATTCTTTCCTCCAAAAATATAAACACCATATTCTTGTGATAGAGTATCAATATCTACTGGTAACTTTAAAAGATTATTACTATTAATACCTAAATAAGAGCAAACTCCATTTAAATCAAATCCTTGATACTTAAAAAATTCTTGAACATCTTTATTAGAAAATTTTAAAATACCTAATAGTAACGAATAACTTTTAATATCCTCTTCCGTTACATTGGATAATTGTGTAGTAAGATATCCATGAATTCTAGATACATTCTCTAAAAACTCTATAGAATCTACTGGCATATCGCGAAACATTTTCTGCGTTAATTTCATTTTTCGGTTATTTTCTTTTTTTTCCAAATGAGTCTGTAATTGTCCTAAAAAGTCACTCTGTAAATCAATTTCATCCGTTAATTCAGAGAAAATAGATTCCATAATCATACTACGGTTAAAACTTCTATTACACAAATTGTGAGCAATATCATTTATTTTAAGATTTTTTGCACCTTTGTTTCTATTAACACCTTCATAGAAAAATCTTTTATAACGATCTACTAATACTTTTTGATTTAGTTCTACCGCTTCTATTTCTTCACGCGTAATACTAATATTTAATAATGCTAATAACTTTTCTAATGTAATTCCATAATCCTTAAAAAATTCACTAACATCCCCGTCATAATAATAAGTAGCTATTAAAAGTGCTAACGTATCTGCATCATCTTCTGCAAATAATAGTTTTGAATTATGTTTATTTTCTTTCATTTTTTGTAACAAAAGAAGATAAATTTTAGCAGTAAAATCAGCAAATTCACGAGTTTCTCTAGATAATTCTCCATAAAAATTCTTTACATATTCTGCTGAATAATTACGTTTTTGTGTTTCAATATACTGTGTAATAGTTTCTTCGAAATGATCAAACATACCAATATAACAATTCATTTTTGCAAATAATTTTTCGATTGCTACACTATCCGTAAATTCACGGTTAAATACATTTTCTAGAATCCCTCTAACAGATATACTTACTTGATCTTTTCCTTTACAAAATCCATCATTACTATATCTTTGATATAAATTTTTAATAGCAATCATATTTTTAGGAGTTTCACTTACTTCTCTAATTCCTAAACTAATAGATAAATTTTGAAGAATTTTCTCTAATGTGATTCCTTTAGAAGCTAAAAATTCTTTAATCGCACTTTGTTCACTTACATTTTCTTCTATATAAATTGGTGTATCCTTATAAAAATAAATTGCTAAAACTAAAGATAATGGTACAATATCCTCTTCTAACTTTTTCAATATTTCATTTTGATTATTATTTAATTTTTGAAACAATAAAGATCTAATTTTAGATGCTGTTTCTAAATAAGAAATAACAGTAATCGGTAAATTTCCATAAAGACTTTGTTCCAATTCTCTTTCTTTTGCTGCTTTTATTCTTTTATTATATTCTTCTAAATCATTTTTAAACTTTGAAAAATCATTATTTCTAGAAAATAGTGTATTAAAAATTCCTTGTCCACAATCTCTCCAATAGCCATCTACAACTGGCATAAAAATATCAATAGGAGTTAATGTCTCATATTTTGTTAAATCATCAAAATTAGGAATAATAGCTCCTGATAAGGTAAATAATTCTTCTAGTGATTTAGAAGAAGTCATACTTTCTTTATCAACTTTAATACGATCTCTTTCAAAACCATATTTACTGAAATAAGTTTCATAGTCAGCATTTTTTGTCATAGCAAAAAGCATTAAGAAAAAATATTTACTATAGTAATTTCCAGTACTTTCATCCATTCTTCTAAAATTTAAACTTCTATAATCTCTAGAATAATAGTCTAAATAAGGCAAGGCAAATTCTACAAAACTTGCCGTCTCTGTTGGTACTAATCTTTTAAACTCTTTATAACTTAACATAAAATCCCCCTCAAATGATTAATTATTATATTATAAAAACTTATTTTAAGCAAGTTAAAAAGACTTTTATAGTCTTTCTTTTTTGTTAAAATTAATGATTTCTAAATTTAAAATTTCTAAAAATTTAGAAATATGAAATCCATCTACAAAACCATGATGCGCTAAAATCATTAAATTCAAATGATATTGATTATTGTACTTTTGATATTTATCCCAAATAAATTGTGGTGTTGTATTATTTTTATCAAATGGTGGTATTAGAGATTGCATAGAAAACCATGGTAAACAAGATAACCAAATAGAACCTTTTTTTCCTATCATACTATTTGTTTTCGTTTGATAAAATTGATTTTGTACTTCATGAAAATTTTCTAAAAACAAAGAATAATCTTCCTGATAAGGACAGTCAAAATATCCTATTTTATTATCATCTATTTTTTGAGTAAAATTAGGAAAAATATTTTCATAAAAAAGAAATTGATTATTTTCATATCTCCATTTAAAAGCATCTACTTGATTTACAGCTTTTGTTACTAAATATCCCATTGTTGCATAAAAATTTTTATGCTCTTTACAATAATTAACAACATCAGTAACATCAACTGATACAGTTACTATAATAAAAGGATTCATATTTTGATGGTAATGCCAAAATAAATCTTCTCTTTCAAAATTCATAGTTTTCCTCCTAACAAAAAAGGTGTTAAAAACACCTAATTTTTATTAATTTTAAATATTACTTGATATTCATTCTCTAAATCTACTTCTTCTGTTTCTACTGTATATCCACATTTCTCAATAGTATCATTAACATCTCTTATTAAGCTAATAATTTGTTTGAAGTCAATTCTTTCAACAGGTTGTTGTGATTGTGGTAATACGGGATCATACTGTTTTGAATAATCTGTAATAATAATTGGTTGAATATCTACCTTTTCTTCTTTTAAAGAATCTCCAGTTGCTACATCCTTTGGCGCCAAAATTTGGGACATTGACATATTTTGATTATTTCCGTCTAAAGAATCTAAATCATTATTCTTAGTAGTATCTAAAAAAGTATCTGGTAATTGTTGACCAACTATCGGAGTTGTTGGAACTCCTGAAGTTCCACTAAAATCTGACATCATAGAAGCATTTTGTTGGGCTTCTCTTTGTGAATTTGTAGCTAATAAATCATTAAAGCTAAATGGTTTTTCTTCAGGTTCTTGACTTGGTGCAGGCTCAAAAGAAGCTGGTTCTGGTGGAACATTAAGACCAAATGTAGATGGCTCTGGAGAATTATTCATCATAGATTCTGAAGCAATTGTTGTATTTTCAATAATTGGAGTCGTTGGCATTGCACTCATTGAAGAAGTACTATTCTCTCCTACTACAACTCCGTTGGCATCAAATTGAAATGACGGTTGTGGAGTTGGGGCTGGTACACTCATACTAGGCGCAGCTGGTTCTCCTATTACCATTCCATTCGCATCAAATTGATATCCTGTTTGTGGGGCTGGAGTTGGGGCACTCATGCTTGGTGCAGCTGGCTCTCCTATTACCATTCCATTTGCATCAAATTGATATCCTGTTTGTGGAACTGGAGTTGGGGCACTCATATTTGGTGTGGCTGGTTCTCCTACTACCATTCCATTCGCATCAAACTGATATCCTGTTTGTGGAGCTGGAGTTGGGGCACTCATGCTTGGCGCAGCTGGCTCTCCCATAACCATTCCATTTGCATCAAATTGATATCCTGTTTGTGGAGCTGGAGTTGGTGCACTCATATTTGGTGCGGCTGATTCTCCTATTACAACGCCATTGGCATCAAATTGATAATTTGTTTTACCTGGTTCTACATAAGCTTTATTTTCTGCTGGAATAGTATTATAATTATTAAATTGATAAGATGGCTGAGGATTATTTTCTCCTATTACAACACCATTCGCATCAAACTGATATCCTGTTTGTGGAGCTGAGGTTGGTGCACTCATATTTGGTGCAGCTGGCTCTCCTATTACCATTCCATTTGCGTCAAATTGATATCCACCTGCAGATGGCATTGGATTATTTCCGTTTGAAGGTTTAGCAGACTCACTTCTTAACAACGCACTAAAATCTACTGAAGAATTTGTATTTTGAGGTTGGTTATTAACAGTAAGTCCAGGATTAACTGTTGAAAAACCGCCTTGGTTGTTATTCATATTCATATTCATATCATTCATTGGTTCTGAAATATAATTATTCATTTTTTCTATCTCCTCTTCTGTTTTTCTAACTGTTAATCTTTCATTGATGATTCTTTCTAACATTTCTTTTTGTTTACTTGCTTCTTTAATTTTTAAAAGAGATCTCGCATGACGTTCTGAAATTTTTTCTTCCATTAATGCTTCTTGAACTTCATCGCATAAATTTAAAAGTCTTATCTTATTTGCTACAGCAGATTGACTTTTTCCTAACCTAACGGCTAATTGTTCTTGGGTTAAATACCCCATATCCAATATTTTTTTATAAGAAATTGCTTCTTCTATTGCAGTTAAATCTCTTCTTTGAACATTTTCTATAAGCGCTATTTCAGCACATTCTTTATCTTTAATATCAGATATAATTGCAGGAATAGTATCTTTTCCCGCTAAGACGCTAGCTTTATAACGTCTTTCCCCGGCTATAATTTCATATTTGTCACCAATTGGTCGAACTATAATTGGCTGTATTACACCATGTTCTTTAATAGATTCAGAAAGCTCAATAATCGAGTCTTCACTAAATTTTATGCGTGGCTGAAAACGATTTGGTAATATATCATTTAGGTCCAAATCGATAACTTTCGCTCTCATATCATCCATGATAATCCCCTTTTCTATTATCGTATTTCTATTATAATATAATTTGGGAAATAATACAAGAAATTTTGGGAAATATTTATGATTTCTCAATTTTACCAATAATAGCAGAATAAAAAATTTTTTTAAAAAAGTTTATTATTATAATGTATAAAACTTCCTCCTAAAATAATAAAAAAGTTAAACATTTTGTTCAACTCTTTTTCTTTTCATTAAAAATAGAATAGTAATAATAATTATTATCAAACTAACTACTTGATTTATACAAATTATTTTTCCAATATTTTCATATCTAAAATATTCTAATAAAAATTTTGTAGTAGTACTTAATAGAATAACGATTTCTGAAATATATTTCTTTTTACGATAGAGATATCCTAATATAAATATAAACAAAAACAAAATGCTCTCTACTAACTGTACAGGAAATAAAGGTATATTTAATTTTTGAGAATAAATTACATTTAAAATGCCATGATAAGGAATTCCATAACAACATCCTGCAAAAAAACAACCTAATTTAGAAACAGAATACATTAATGGTAAAGATAATATATTACTTTTTAAAATTATATTATGGTGAACCATTTTAGAAAATACATATGAACTAACTAAGATTCCTATTGCTCCTCCATAACTACTAAAGCCTGCTGATAATAAAGTTAAATTTTTATCCCAATGGGTAAATATAGTCATCGTTTTAGCGCCAATAATACAAAAAGCAATATTCATAAAAATAGATAAAAGTAGATACTCTCTAGATACTTGATTCTTTTTTAAATAAATATAATTAAAAAGAATACTAAAAATTAGCGATAACAATAAAAAGGTAGCATAAATTGGAAAATCAATGTTTCCAATTACCATATTATCCTAAACTCCCACAATCTCTTGCTACTATACTGCAACTAATAAAAGTAATAAACACGAATATTATAAAAATAATAGTAAAGATAATTACTAACCACATTAATACTTTTGCAAAAATATTCTTAGGATATTTCACTCTAGTATAAATTAATAAAGTTAATCCTACTAAATAAGAAATACCATTTAATCCGTATATACCTATTGAATTACTAAGAAAAGAAACTGGAAAAAATAAAATAAATGCTATCAAAATTAAAATATTTGCAGTTGTTTGATCTTCTGCTTTCTGATTATTCTGTATTTGAGGAGTATTCATATTATAATCTGTACTTACCGGACTACCACATTTTTCACAATATTTATCCCCATTTTTAAGTGGATTTCCACAATTTCCACAATACATATTAACACCTACCTTATATTAAGTATATCATTTTATCATAAAAAAAACTATTATGGATGATCAATATAAAAATTATACACCCTAATGTGTATAATTTTCATTTAGTAATCAATTCTTATAATGGCTTTTTTTTCATGTCAGCAAATTTTCTTGGATATTTGGAAGAAGTTTTCTCTATTTTTTTTATTATGTATAAGGTACGCATACTATTTTCTTTTGGTAAAGAGAAAACATCAACTTTTTCTATCTTAGAACCTAACAAATTCAAAGCATTTAAAGACTCTTCATCTTCTCTTTTACTTCCTTTCATAGGAATAAAATAGCCATTTACTTTTACCAAAGGGATACTATATTCTAAAAGCATTAGAAGTGGAGCTACTGCACGAGATGTCACAATATCAAAGCATTCTCGATTTTTGATAGCATACTCTTCTGCTCTAGCTGACACTAGTTTAATATTATATATCCCCAATTTTTTAACAACTTCCTTTAGAAAATCTATTCTTTTATTTAATGAGTCTACTAATGTCACCTTTAAATTAGGAAATACTATTTTTAATACCATTCCGGGAAAGCCAGCACCAGTTCCAATATCACATATTGTTAATTCTTTCGTTAAATCGCAAGCTCGAGATAATGTTAAACTATCATAAAAGTGTTTTAAATAAACATCATCATGCTCTGTAATTCCCGTTAAATTCATAACTTTATTATATTCTACTAGCATTTCATAATAATTTTCTAATTGGTCTTTTTGTTGATCTGTTAAAATAATATCTAATTCTTTTAAATATTTTTCAAAATCACTTTGAT
>CAZRIC010000047.1:0-7816 GCA_964600095.1 uncultured Muribaculaceae bacterium | reverse complement strand
AATGTTTAATTTTCCAGAAATTGTTTGTGTAACTTTAAAAAATAAGTAATAAAAGAAAGAAACTCCCTAGCTTTTTCTTCCTTTGAAAATAAAACAAATCTTCCAACTTCCCTACTATCTAACAAAATTGGTAAAGAAATGCACTCTTCTTCTTTTAATTTCTTTTCCAACTTCTTTTTAGAAAGACTAGTAGGATATCTTAAAATTTCATAATCTTCTAATAATAGTCCCTCTATATGATAATACTCATAAAGAGAATTTAATAATACTTCTGTTAAAAAACCAATTTCTCGAATACTGGAATATTTTGAAATAGATATATTATCTAAATTACAGGATAATTCTAATAGATCACCATTATGAATATTCATTTGCTTTCTAACATCTTTTGGCAATACTAATCGTCCTAATTCATCTATTTTTCTAATAACTATATTTTTTCCTTTCTGCATAAATACTCCCTTCTAATAGTATTTTGTTACTTTCAATTTGAATTATACTTTGAAAATAACAGAATTGTATGTTATAATCGTATAATGCAAAAAAGAGGAGTGATTATATGAAATCAATAGAAGAACAACCTACCTATATATTTGGTCATAAAAAACCAGATACAGATAGTGTTTGCAGCGCAATCTCTCTTGCTTACTTAAAAAACGCATTAGGTACAAAATCTATTCCTACTATTTTAGGTACTCTTAACACAGAAACAAAATTTGTTTTAAAACATTTTCAGGTAAAAGAACCTAGATATTTAAATGATGTAAAACTACAAATTAGAGATATTGATTACGGAAGAAATCTTTATTGCGATAAACATGAATCATTATATAATACGATTTCATACATGAGAAAAAATCATTTAAGTTCTATTCCTATTGTTGATGAAAAAAGAAAATTTTTAGGACTTCTTTCTATGAAAGATATAACTAATGAATTAATTAGTTGGGATTATGATGTTATCAATACTTCTTTTGATAATATATTAAACACATTAGAAGGGGAAATTGTTTTAAAATTTGATGAAAAAATAACAGGAAATGTTATGGTTGCATCTTTTAGAAGTACCACATTTATTAAAGATATTGAATTAGATAATAATTCTATTTTAATTGTTGGAGATAGACACAGTATTATTGAATATGCTGTCGAAAGAGGTGTCAAAATGCTAATTGTAACAGGTAGCAATGACATTAAACCAGAACATATTGAAATAGCTAGAAAAAATCATGTCAATATTATTAAGACATTCTTGAGAACTTTTAATGTTGTAAAAGTAGTTGGTATGTGTAACTACGCAGAAACATTAATGTGTACTAAAAATATTGTATCAGTACAAGAAAAGGATTATGTAAATAGTTTTTCGGAATTAACAAATAAGCTTCGTTATAAAGTTTTTCCTGTGCTAGATCAAGATAAAACTTGTTTAGGAGTTATTCAGTTAGCAGATTTAGTAAATAAGCATCGAAAAAAAGTTATTCTAGTAGATCACAACGAAAGAGAACAAAGTGTTGATGGACTAGAAGAAGCAGAAATTGTAGAAATTGTAGATCATCATAAAATAGGAACCATTGGTACTTCTCAACCAATCAATTTTAGGAATATGACAGTTGGTTGTACAGCCAGTATCATTTATCTTTTATTTAAAGAGAATAAAGTAGAAATTCCTAAAAACATTGCAGGACTTATGTTATCAGCTATTATTTCTGATACTTTACTATTTCGTTCACCTACCGTTACAGAGTTAGACAAAGAGATTGCGTACAATTTATCACAAATAGCAGAAGTAGATCTTGAAGAATATGGATATCAAATGTTAAAGAGTGGATCTTCACTTGAAGGAAAATCTATTGAAGATATCTTATTTGCTGATTTAAAAACTTATGCTCTTGAGGATTCAAAATGTGGGGTAGCCCAAATTAATACAGTAAATATAGAAGATATCAATTATCAAAAAGAAGAATTATGTTCTTTAATTGAAAAAACTTCTAAAGAACAAAATTATCAGATTTTACTTTTATTAGCAACAGATATTATTAAAGAAGGATCTTATATTTATTATAATGAAGAAAGTAAAAATATGATTATGAAAGCATTTGAAATAGAGGAGTTAGTACAAGGATATTTCCTACCTAATATTGTCTCTCGCAAAAAGCAAATTATGCCAGTTATCTTAGATGTTTTAGAAAATAAATAACTTCCAAATGGAAGTTTTTTTATTATTAAAATATTTGTAAAGTTTTGTCTAGTTTCTACTATTTTCTAATTTAGAATTGCCATTCTTACTAGAGTATGTTACTGTTAGACTGGTGAGAAAAATGAATGAAAATAATAATATGAATCCTACGCAATTTAATTCTAATCAAAATGTTTACCCTCAAAATAATAATCCTAAAAAGGAAAGTCCAGCTATTGCTATTGCTATTATAACAATTATTTTATTAGCTATAGCAGCAATTGTTATCGTACTATTTCTAAATAAGGATAATAAAAAAGAACAAAAATCAAATACCAATACACAACAAAATAACACTAATACAAATAATAGTAACAAGTCTGAGATTGCTATAAAGTGGAATGGAATTTATGAAAATAATGGAGATACTATTATTTTATATCAATACAATGAAAAAGAATTGAATTATCTTATGAATATAAACAATCATAATTTTTCTGGTCATGCTGATATTGATAAAAATATTGCTACTGGAGAAATATTTGATACTTATACCTTTACTTTAAATGAAAACTCAATAGAATTTACAACTACTAACAAAGAAATAAATCCTGGTACATTTCAAAAAACAAAAGAATATAGTAAAGAAGATTTCTTTCATGATAACTTTGGAGATGACAAATATTTAAGCGGAACCATCAATGGTATATTTGAAAAGGATAATATCACTATTAAAATTTATCAAAGTAAAGAAGATAAAGCCTATATCATCATTAATAGTTCTAATTACGCATTTTCAAGAGACATTTCGATTGTAAATGGAACTTTAGTTCTTGAAGGAGAATTTTTAGGAGACTCAGAAAAAATTAATGTTACTTTCACTAATGATGGATTAACTATTACTGCTTCTAGTTCTAAGTCTGATTCTATTTTAAATAAAGCTAGTGGAACTTATAAAAAAATAAAACCTTATACTATGGATGAAATTATAAATGATGGAATTTAAAAAAGATATTTTATTGAATATCTTTTTTTATGCTTTAATAGATTCTTTTAAAACTTTTAACAAATCTGTTAAATAATAAATATAATGTTTATCTAAATTTATAGTATCTAAAGTAATAATAAGTTCCTTATTTTTCATACCAAAACGGAATCTACGAGTTAAGGAACATGTTTTTAAGAATAATTCATCTCCGTTAATATTCTCTGTTAGTTCTTTTGGAATATGAACTTCAATAAAGTTTTTAGTCTGAACAATTTTGTTGATAGATAACTCTTTCGCTTTATTTTCAAATAATTCTTCACGCATATAAATTAAAATTTCTTCATTTAATGTTCCAAATCTATCTTCTAATTCTTGCCTTATTCTTTCAAAATCTTCCTCATTTTGAATTTGATTAATCATCTTATGAATCTCAATCTTTAAGTCTTCTTCTGCTACATAAGTATCGTCAATAGAAGTTGCAACCTCTAGAAGAGGTTGTTCAGTAACATTTTCTTCAACATCTACTTTTTTTCCTTTTAATCTATTTACTTCATCATTTAACATTCGAATAAATAGTTCTACTCCGACAGAATCTACAAATCCCGCTTGTTCACTACCTAAAATATCTCCTGCTCCGCGAATAGATAAATCTCTCATAGCAATACTAAATCCACTTCCTAGTTCTGTGAATTCTTTAATTACACCTAATCGTTTGGTTGCTATATCCGACAATACTTTTCCTTTGTTATACATGAGATAACAGTAGGCAATTTTATTACTTCTACCAACTCTTCCCCTAATTTGATATAGCTGCGATAAACCAAATCTATCAGCATCTATAATAATTAACGTATTTACGCTAGGAATATCAATTCCTGTTTCAATAATGGTTGTACAAAGAAGAATATCATATTCTCTATCCATAAAATGAATCATGACATCTTCTAATTCTTTTTTATCCATTTGCCCATGAGCGCAGACTATCCTAGCTTCTGGTACTAAAGACGCAATCTCTCTTGCTTTAACTTCCATATCATCAATATGATTATAAAGAATAAACACTTGGCCATTTCGTGCTAGTTCTTTATAAATAGCATCTTTTATAATCTGTCTATTTTCTTCTAATACATAAGTTTGAACAGGATATCGATTTGTTGGAGGAGTCTCAATTAATGATAAACTTCTAACCCCTGTCATAGACATTTGAAGAGTTCTTGGAATTGGAGTTGCTGATAAAGTTAAAACATCAATATTTGTCTTATATTGCTTTATCTTTTCTTTATGTTTCACGCCAAACCTTTGCTCTTCATCAATTACTAAAAGTCCTAAATTTTTAAATTCTATATCTTCGCTTAAAATTCGGTGCGTTCCAATTAATAAATCTATTTTTCCTTCTTTTAATCGCTCTAATACCTGTTTTTGTTTTTTAGGTGATACAAATCGATTGAGTAATTCAATTTCAACAGGAAAGTTTTTAAATCTATCTATCGCATTATGATAATGTTGACTTGACAAAATTGTTGTTGGGCAAAGAAAAGCTACTTGTTTACCAGATAGTATTGCCTTAAATATAGCACGAAAGGCTACTTCTGTCTTTCCATAACCAACATCACCACATAATAATCGATCCATAGGATGAGTACTTTCCATATCTCTTTTAATTTCATCAATAACACGTAATTGATCAGCTGTCTCATCATAGATAAATTCTTTTTCAAACTGAAGTTGTTCCTCTTCATCTTTTTTAAAAGCAAATCCTACTGTACTTTCTCTTAAAGCATATAATTTTAATAAATCAGCGGCAATGCTTTCTATCTTATTTTTTACTCTTAACTTTGTTTTTTGCCATTCTACTCCACCTAATTTATTTAATTTAGGAGCTACTCCATCAGAAGCTGAATATTTACTAATCAGTTCTAGCTTTTCAACAGGAATATATAATTTATCACCAGCTTTATATTCTAACATTAAATAATCTTTTTTTAGACCATTTTTCATAAGTGTTTTAATTCCGCAATATCTACCAATACCATGAACATTATGAACAATATAATCCCCTATTTCTAGTTTATTAATATCACGAACCTTACTGCCCATTTTAAAATTTGTTTTATAAACATTACTAGCTTCTTTTTGATTAAAAATTTCTTTTTCACTAATAACTACGTAGTTCTTATAAATATACCCTTCTGATATTTTAGTTAAAATAATATTAATTTGTTTTTCAAATATTTCTTTTTCATTTGTTAAAATAATCTTATCATTTTCTAAGTAATCTATTAGTTTATTAGACAGATATCTACTTCCTAAACAAATGATAACAGTATTTTTATTTTTTAAATATTGATTCAAACGCTTATTAATTTCTCCTGCATTTCCTTTAAAATTCTCAATAGGATAAGACTCATATTTTTCAATTATTTTGGCAGTTTTTACTTCATTATCAAAATTAGTAAAATACAAAACATCTTTCGGTACAGAAAAAGGAAACATATAAGAAGTTGTATCAGACTTTTCGTTATTTTTTTTATACTCTTCTATTTCTTCAAATAAAATAGTAACATTAGCTTCAATTGTTTGATAATCATTAAATACAACTAATGGATTTTCTATATATTCCCACAAATGGGAAGGAGTAATATATTTAGGTAAATTCTTTTGTTTTTCTTCTATTTCTAGTGATTTTCCAATTAAAAATTCCGTATTAGGAGAAATAGATATTTCTTTTTTAGGGGAAATAGTTAATTGTGTTTCTACGTTAAACTCACGAATGCTTTCAATAGTATCTCCCCAATATTCAATACGAATAGGGTTATCAGATCCTATTGGGAAAACATCAATTACATAGCCTCTAACTGCTATTTCTCCAGTTTTATTAACAAGAGTTTCTCTCGTATATCCGATGGAAAATAATTTGTCTACAAGAGTTTTAACAGCATAATCCTCATTAACTTTTAAAGTAATATAACTATCTTGATAAATATCCTTTGGAGGTAAATAACGAAGATAACCCATTAAATTAGTAACAACGATACTTTTTTCTTCTGTTATTTTTTTTAATGTCTCTAATCTGGTAATCTTTAATTCAGGTGAAATAGCAAGAGCCTCACTAGTTAAAAAATCATCCATAGGGAAAAAATAAACAGACTTTGTATAATTAAGAAACTTTTGATAATAAAGATTAGCTTCATATAAAGAGGAACACACAAAAAGAACAGATTGACTTTTCTTTTCAAACTGTGTTGTAACATATTGTACTTTTAATTCTGAAGTTAAACCGATAATACTGTCTTTTTCTTTTAAGACATCTTCTTCTTTAAAAATTGAAAAACTGCCCATAATTTCCTCCTTTAACGCCAAAAATGATAAATTTATCATTTACCATTATATTTATTCATCAAATTTTCAAATGTCATATTTGGATAATCCTGAAAAATATCAACAATTTTATCTAATGTTTTATCCATAATTTCTTTTTCTTCTTGGGAAAAGTGACCTAATACATAATCTTTCGTATCCAATTTTTTATCATTAGAGATACCAAATTTAATACGTTTATATTCCCTTGTTTTTAGATGATTCTCAATATTCTTAATACCATTATGACCACCACTACTACCTTGATATCGTAATCGATAAGAACCAACTTTTGTATCTAAATCATCATATATAATTAAAATGTCAGAAATTGGTATTTTAAAGAACTGAACATAGTCTTTAATAACTTCACCTGATAAGTTCATATATTTTTGTGGTTTCAATAAAAGATATCTTTCTCCTTCATAATAACCTTCTGCATAAATTCCCGAAAATTTTTCCTTTTGAAAAGAAACATTTAAGAATTTAGCAATTCTATCAAGAGCCATAAATCCTACGTTATGCCTTGTACCTTCATATTCTCTACCAGGATTTCCTAAACCTACGATTAATTTCACTTAGTATCCTCTTCTTTCAAATACTCATTATATACTTCGCTTTTTTTCATATTTCTCTCTTTTGCAACTTGTTTCATCGCATCCATTTTACTCATACCATCTTCTAAATAAAGATTAACATGTTCTACTAGTGTTAGAGAAGAAAAATCTTCAATTTCTTTATTTCCTTCAACAACTAGTACCATTTCCCCTTTTAATTCAAGAGATTGTTCAAGTAAAGTGGAAATTTTTCCTCGATAAATTTCCTCATATTTTTTTGTTATTTCCCGGGAAATAGTCATTTTTCTATTATTTCCCAAAACTTTTTGCAAGCTTTCTAACGTTTCTTGAAGACGATGAGGAGCTTCATAAAAAATCATGGTTGCTTTTTCATTTTTTAATGTTTCTAATTCTTTTTCTCTTTTAGAAGCTTTACTATTTAAAAAGCCATAGAATAAAAATGGCATTGGAGCAAGACCAGATGTAATAAGCGCTGGAATTAAAGCTGTTGCGCCAGGTAATGCTACTACATTATATCCTTCTTCAATAACATATCTTGAAAGATCATAACCAGGATCACTTATAACAGGAGTCCCCCTATCACTCACAAGTCCAACATTTTTACCATTTTTTAAATATTCTAGTATTTTTTCATGATTATTAATTTCATTGTGTTCATGATTCGCAATCAATTTCTTTTTTATTCCTAAAGAATTTAAAAATAATCCTGTTTCACGT
>CAZRIC010000046.1:0-7995 GCA_964600095.1 uncultured Muribaculaceae bacterium | reverse complement strand
AGAGTACGAGGAAAATAAAGTTGTATATAAAGCAAAAGACTTAGATGATTTTGAAAATAAAATTAAGAAAATATTAAGTGGGAAACTTCCAGATTTAACAGAAAATGGCTATAAAGAAGCTAAGAAAAAAGATGTTAAAACAGTAGGAAAAGAATTAGTAAATACTTATAAAGAGGTTCTAGCAATGCCTATAGATGAGGAAAAACTAGAAGCGGAAAGAAAAAGTAGAAAGAGAAATACTTTATTAATGTCTTTCGTAATAATTGGATTGCTTCTTATGACTTTAGCGCTTTTTATTTTTAAAGATGAGAAAAAAGAATTACCAAAATTAGATAAATTTTCTAAAAAACTGGAGGTAATGGATACTAAAGTAGAAGTTTCTGTTTATACAGATTCAAAAGAACAAGCAGAAACGGCTTTAAAAGAAATAGAAAATATTTATAATCGATATGATAATATTACTAGTAGAGAAAAGGATTCTTCTCTTTATGATATTCATAATAATAATGACAAAAAAGATACTCTTACTATTGATGAAGATTTGTATAAGATGTTACGATATGGTCTAAAATGGAATGAAATTAGTAAAGGGAAACTGAACATTAATATGGGGGATGTAACAGATATTTGGTCAACTTACCGTAATTCTAAAAAAGGAGTTCCAAAAGAAAAAGAATTTAGAAAAGTAAATACGGATATAAAAGAGATTGAATTACTAGGAAAGAATAGCATTCGAAACAATCATGCCAATATTGATTTAGATAGTATTCGTTTGGGATACGCAACTGAAAAGGTAACAGAGTATTTAAAAGAAGAAGGAATCAATGCTTATTTTATTAATGCTTCTTATTTAATAGTAGCCGGGGATTACTATGAGCCAACTGGTAAATACTTAGTAGCAATTGCTAGTCCATTTAAGAATAATAATGAAGATGTGTTAACGAATATTAGTTTTACAAATGGTGTTATTGTAACTAAAGGAAAGTATCAAAATTCCTATGAATATAAGAATAAAGATTACGGTTCTATCATTGATCCAGATACCTATTATCCTGCTGATAATATGGTTAGTGTTACTGTACTTGGAACAAGCATTGCTGATACAGAAGCTATGGCAAATACTTTATTTCTTATGACTATTCCGGATGGTAGTGAATTTATTAAGAATAATGAACAGATTGCTGCTATGTGGGCTTATGTTGCTAATAGTAAAGAACAAAAAATGATTACTAGCAATTTCTATAAATTTTTTCAATAATGAAAGGGGCTTTCATGCCTTTTTTTATTGTTTAATAATAGATTATTTGATATAATGAAAAAGTAGGATATGGTGGTTAAGATGTACTTAAAGAAGATTATAGCGCAAGGATTTAAGTCTTTTGCTGATAATACTGTAATTGATTTAGAAAAGAATATTGCTGGTATAGTAGGTCCTAACGGTAGTGGAAAAAGTAATGTAGTAGATGCTATTCGTTGGGTATTAGGAGAACAGTCAGTAAAGTCTTTGCGTGGAGATGGCAATATGACGGATGTTATTTTTGCTGGTAGCAAAAGCCGTAATGCTATGGGTACAGCAACGGTTACGTTAGTATTTGATAATCATGATAATTATCTTCCTTTAAGTTTTGAAGAAATTGCTATTAAAAGAAGACTTTATAAAGATGGAACAAATGAATTTTTTATTAATAATGAGAAAGTTAGATTAAAAGACGTATCCGATTTATTAATGGATAGTGGGATTGGAAAAGAATCTTTTAATATTATTGGTCAAGGAAAAATAGATGAAATATTAAGCAATAAACCAGTTGATCGTAGAAGTATGTTTGAAGAGGCTGCAGGAGTTTTAAAATACAAGAAAAGAAAAGAAGAAGCTCTTAGAAAATTAGATCGTACTCATGAGAATATGAAGCGTGTAGAAGATATTGTGAAAGAGTTAGAACAACAAGTAGAGCCACTTCGTGAACAAAAACAAAAAGCCTTAGAATATAGAGATTTACAAGAAAAACTAACAAATCTAGAAGTAGCGCTCGTCACTGATGAAATTACAACTTTAAATGAGAAATATCATGCTAATAAAGAAAGAGTAAATGAATTAAATATAGAACTTACTACAATATCTACCCATAATTCTAAATTTGAAGCAGAGATTGTAGCTTATAAAGAAAAAGAGCAAGCAATTATTAATAATATTAATCAGTTACAAAAATCTTTATTAGAAATAACTACAAAAGCTGAGAAAATTAATAGTCAAAAAGAAATTCTATTGGAACGAAAGAAGTATGAAGTAGAAGATTCTAAACTACACAATACGATTTTAGAGTTGAAAGAATCTGAATTAAAATACGAAAATGAGTTAAATAGCTACCAATTAGAGATAGAAAATCATTTAAAGGAACTAGAAACTTATCATCATAAAAAGGAAGAACTTGAAAGGATAGTAACTTCTAAAAAAGAAGAGAGACATACTTTAGAAGAAAAGTTAACAAGCTTCGTTCGTAATCAAAAGATTATGAATGCCAAAATGGAAACAATAGAAGAAAGTATTGAAAATGATTCTTCTTTGCCTTATGCAGTTAGAAGCGTTTTAAATCATCCTAAATTAACAGGAATTCATAATACAATAGGAAAATTGATAGAAGTAGAAGAAAACTATACAAAAGCTATTTCTACGGCTCTAGGAGCAGCTTCTAACTATATAGTAGTAGATAATGAAGAATCTGCTAAAGAAGCTATTATTTATTTAAAAAACAATAAAATTGGAAGAGCTACTTTTTTCCCTTTAAATATTATTGAAGAAAAAAAGTTAGATAATCGTATTTATTCTATTATTCAAAGTGAAAAAGGATTTATTGATATTGCTTCTAATTTAGTAAAGTATGATTCTAAATATCAAAATATTATTAGTAATCAACTTGGAAATATTATTGTTATGGATTCTTTAGATTCTGCTAATCTTTTAAATAAGAAGCTAGGGTATCGTTATAGAATGGTTACTTTAGATGGAGAATTATTACATGTAGGTGGTTCTTTAACTGGTGGAGAAAATAAGCAAAAAAATATTTTTAGTGAAAAATATGAACTAGAAAATATTAAAAAAGAATATGCCGAAATAGAAAAACAGATAGCGTCTTTAGAAGAAAAACTAAATCAGTGTGATTATGATTTAAAAGCGAAAGAAGATGAATATTATTTAGTAGACCGTGACAACATTCGTTTAGAAGAAGAATTAAAAGAAAAGAATAGAAAAATAGCTGAATTGGAAGAAAAGCTTTTAGAAACAAAGAAAAATCTAGAGGGAACTAATCATGTTATGAATCATTCTTTAAGTGAAGAAGAAGATACTATTTTAAAGGAATACTATCAAGCTTTAAAGGAGAAAGAAAAAATCACTGCAGAATTAGATCAAAAGCAAAATGAAAAAATGCAAATTTCGAATGAACTTGCTGAGTTTGAACATTCTGTTAAAAAGGATAATGCTCTTTATTTAGAAAAAAGTAAAGAATTAAAAGAATTAGAAATAGAAGTAAATCGAAGCGATGTAAAATTAGATAACTATTTGAATCTTTTAAGTGAAACTTATAGTATGACTTATGAGTATGCAAAAGAACATTATATGTTAGAAATAGAAGTAAATGAAGCTAGAATGAAAGTTAGTTCTTATAAAAAAAGAATAAGAGAATTAGGACCTATCAATCAACAGGCGCCGGAAGAATATGATAGAGTAAGTGAAAGATATGAGTTTTTAATTAGTCAACAAGAAGATTTAACGAAAGCAGAAAATACACTATTAGATATTATTAAAGAAATGGATCAGGTAATGGAACATAATTTTTCGAAGACCTTTGATATTATTAATAAACATTTTGCAGAGACTTTTAAAGAATTATTTAAAGGAGGTACTGCTTCCTTAAAATTAACAGATCCAACCAATTTATTAGAAACAGGAATTGAGATTGTGGCTTCTCCACCTGGCAAAAGTTTAAAAAGTATTTCGCTTTTAAGTGGTGGTGAAAAGACATTTACAGCTATCAGTTTATTATTTGCTATTCTAAAAACTAGACCTATGCCTTTTTGTATTTTAGATGAGGTAGAAGCTGCTTTAGATGAAGTAAATGTAGAATCTTTTGGAGAATATTTACAGTCTTTAAAAGATAAAACACAATTTATTGTCATTACTCATAAAAAGAAAACAATGGAGTTTGCAGATACCCTATACGGAATTACAATGCAAGAAAGTGGTGTTAGTAAACTTGTTAGCGTTAAACTAGAAGAAATAGAAAAATAGTGGAAAGCATCCACTATTTTTTCTTGTTATGATATAATGTTCTTGGTGATAGTATGAATTACTTATTATATGGAGAAGAAAATTTTCAATTGGAAAAAGAATTAGAGAAAATTATTAAAAAACATAATTTAGATTCTATTAATTTAGCACATTATGATTATACAATTGATCCTATTTCGAGAATTATTGAGGATGCTTCAACAATATCTTTTTTCACAGAAAAGAAGGGAATTATTGTAGATAATGCTATTCTTTTTAATAGAGGAAAAGGAACAGAAGAAGAAATAAACAAAATTCTTCCTTATCTTAAAAATCCTAATCCAAGCACAATTTTAATTTTTCTAAATCATAATGCTACTGTAGATAATACCAAAAAAATAACAAAAGCAATGAAAGAGTTTGGAGTTTTAAAAGAACTTTCTACGACTAATCTATTAACAGAAGTGGAAGAATTATTTGATGGTTATAAAATAGATAAAACATCTATTCGTCTTTTTCAGGAAAGAATTGGAGAAGATCTATCTATTTTAAAAGAGGAAGCTGAAAAATTAAAACTTTATAAATATCAGGAAAAAGAAATTACAAAAGAAGACATTATAAATCTTACTACGGTAACAATTGATACAGACATTTTTAAATTTATTGATTATATTATTCAAAAAGAGAAAGGAAAAGCTTTAACGATGTATCAAGAAATGATTAAAGATGGAGAAGAACCAATTAAGATTATAGCGCTTTTAGCAAGTAAATTTAGATTAATGTACCAAGCTATGGAACTAACAAAGCAAGGGTATTCCCAGCAAGATATTTCATCTACTTTAGGGGTTCATATTTATCCAGTAAAGTTAGCTATTCAAGCTGCTTTAAAATATAAATCAAGTTTACTTCTTTCTTTTATGAAAAAATTATCAGAATTAGATATTCAAATTAAAACTGGTAAAATAGAGCCTATATTAGGACTAGAACTCTTTTTATTGGAGGTATAATACTTGCTATTTTCACTATAAATCCGTATAATAAAGTACTACTAGAGGTGATAACATGATCTTTATTCAAAAATTTAAAAGATTAGATCCTAAAGAAACTTTTGTTTTAGCTGACTTTGATAGGACTTTAACAGAACATGATAGTTCTACTTGCTGGGGACTTTTAGAAGAGAGTCCCTATGTCAATCAAGAATATGCAAAAGAAAGTATTCAAATTTATCAATATTATCGACCTATAGAAGTTGATCAATCCATTCCTTTTTCAGAAAAATCTAAAATAATGGAGAAATGGTTTCGAGAAGTAGCTCTTTTACTAAAAAAGTATCATATTTACGAGGAAACTATTGAACAGATTTTTTCTCATTCCAATGGTTTAAAGTTAAGAAAAGATGTTAAGTCATTCATAGGAAGAATGAATGAACTAGGAATTCCTGTTATTATTGTCAGTGCAGGTATTGGAAATTTTATAGAGAAGTATTTAGAACAAGAGAGATGCCTTTATAGAAATGTTTCCATTCATTCCAATTTTCTAATTTATGAAAACGGAAGAATTGTCGGTGTGAAAGAACCAATTTTACATTCTCTTAATAAAAGTACACTTGTTTATCCGGAAATTTCTGATAGAAAAACTGGACTTTTATTTGGAGATCAAATAGAAGATAAAGAAATGGGGAAAGGGTTATCTACTATTTCAGTAGGTTTTTGTGATACCAATATGCATAATTTAGAAGAATTTCGTAAAAATTTTGATGTTGTATTAACAGAAGGTTCTTCTTATGAGCAAGTAGCAAAAACATATATAAAGAGGTATAAAGCATGAAGTATTCAAGAAAAATAGTAAATGGAATAGAATTAGCTAATTTTTACCAAGATTTATTTCAAGGAACAAAAACAAATTATGGATTCTTTTCTTATCCTCATACTTTTTGTCCAATTCCTAGAAAAGATATTATTTTACCACTACCTTTTATGAAGATTTTCGATACAAAACCTATGCAGATGGCTAATTTAAAAATTCAAACAGCTCATTGTTATAAAGAACACCAGCGAATGGAAGATACTAGACTAGACCATATGGTTTTTGCACAGTCTCTTGGCGTAGATTTATTATCTATTTTAGAAAAAAAAGGATATTCTATTGATAATGAAACAAAGATTGCCTTTTTAGTTTTCTTACTTACTCATGATATTGGTCATGGACCTTTTTCCCATCCATTTGAACAAATGGTAAATGGCTATAAAGGAATGCATGAAGATATTGGAAGAAGAGTATTATCCGAAAATAAAGAATTAAAGGAGATTTTAGAAGGAATTTATCCAGGACTAACAGAACGGGTTATCAACTTTAAAAAATATGATACCTACGGATTAAGTTCTCTTTTAGAAGGGATATTTGATTTAGATAGAGCTGCCTTTTTAATTATGGATACCTATTTAATGGATGGGGAAGATAAAATAGATGCCTTTTATGATATTGTAGATAGTGTTTATAAAATATTTGATAGTATTATTTTAAAAAATGGAAAAGTATATTTTGATTTTAAATGCTTTCGAGAAATGGATGACTTTATTCGTATTAGAAAAGAAAATTATGAGGTATATCAATCTCCAAAAAGAGTATTAGATGATTTAATATTAAAAAGAATAGGGGAAAGAGTTTCCTATATAGTTGCTAGTAAAAAGAAAACCTTTGAAAAACTACCTTATACTATTCAAGAAGAAATTACTCGTTTTTTAACATTTATAGAAGACATGAAACAATTAAAAGCTAATATTCCACTAGAGGAGTATTATTCTTTTGGGGACTGTCACTTTGAAAGAATATTTAGATTATTACTTCTTTTAGATGATCCTCTTCTAAGTAGAGATTGTAGTATGATTCTCTCTTCTTTTAGTGATTTTGAGGCTTACTATCAAATTGAAGTTAATAAGCCTAAAACTGGACAGGAAGATTTTTACGTAGATAATCGTTTTACTATTTATAAGTCTGAAGCTGAAGAAAATATCACTTTTTTAAGAGGAGAAGAAGAAATTGACTATAAGGACTGTGTTGGTAGATTAGAAGAAGGAACTGTTTTTATGGAAACACTTTCCTATACATTAAAAACTCCTAATTCTTTATCATCTGAACAACAATTAAGAGAATCTTTAATCCAAGAAATTAATCAAGAGTTTCTATCAGAAAAGAATATGCTAGAATGGTTGGTAGCAAGATATCCTAGTGATGAAGATATTATTGAAGAATTAAAAAGATATGCTAAAAGTGTCTCTTTCAATATTTCATTCGCAGAACATGCAAGGATGTATGGAATGAGTGAAAATCAATTATTAGCTTATCTATTTATGCATACTTCTAATAGAACAATAAGCGAGAATGCTAGAATGTTGTTATCAGATAATTTAGGATATTTCTTTACAGAAGAAGAAGCAAGCAAGCGGTTAAAGAATCCTCAATTTAGACTAGAAAAGTAATAAAAAGATGTCATTTCGACATCTTGCTTCATATACTTTTTTTAAGTCTCTTTCATATTTACTAGTATCTTTTGGAACATAATATTTTCGATTTCTTATTTTATCAGGTAAGTATTGTTGTTTTACAAATGCATGAGGATAATTATGAGGATATTTATAATCTAAAGCATTTGTTTTAATATGATTAGGAACATTTCCAGTATCACCTGTTTCAATATCTTGTAGTACTGCATCTAATGCTACATGGGCACT
>CAZRIC010000045.1:0-8132 GCA_964600095.1 uncultured Muribaculaceae bacterium | reverse complement strand
GAAGAAATAGAAGAAGCATTAGGAATTGTAAAATGACAAATTGTTCAGTCTAAAAATATTGGAAGAGATTTTATGGCAGGTATGAAAACTATTGTAGGAGGAGAAATTGTTGGTTATACAGAGATGATAGCAACAGCTCGATCAATGGCTACTAAAAGAATGGTTGACGAAGCAAGTTCTCTAGGAGCAGATGCTATTATTAATATTCGTTATGGATCTTCTTCTGTAATGAATGGAGCAGCAGAAATTATTGCTTATGGAACAGCTGTCAAGTTAAAAAGAAAATGAAAGTGGAGATATAAAAAAGAATTGCTAATTGATTTAGTAATTCTTTTTCGTATTATCTTCTTTTTTTGATAAGGCTATAACCAGGTTCTATTTTGTTAGGCTTTCCTTGTTCGGAGCAATTAATCCAACTTAGGCTATCATAAATACTCATAGGTACGGTTTCTATTCCGCCACTGCCATAGCCCATTTCTGTACCTGTTTTTTCATCTTTCATTTTTTCCCAACCAAATAATTCCATGTGATGTTCTAACCACCATTTATGAGAAATTAATTTTCTATGGATTTGATCTAAATCGTGTTGTGTTAAATCTACTCCATATTCTAAGTATTTTAAAAGTTCTTCTAATTCTACAAAGTGATTAATAACAAATTCACTTTCAATATCAACCTTAGGGGTTACTCCTTCAATAGGATATTCAGTTGGAGTTGTATAGATTAAATCGCTTGCTAAACCTTTATCGTTAACATTAAATAACATTCCTCTACAAACTATTCCCCCAGAAACAGAAATTTTAGAAATTCCTTTCTTGGCAAGTTCTTCTTCGCTAATTTCGTTGTTATTATAATCATATACTTTGAAAGAAATTTTTTGTGTTTTCAAAAGTTGACCAGCACAGATATCTTTTCTTGTTGCAACATATTTTTTCATTTTAATACCTCCTTAATTTAGTTGTTTATTATAGCATAACTCTAACAAGAAATCTATTTAAAATAATAAAATTAAGATATTTTGTCGTATACCCCTCTATTTACTAATACCTAGGTAGGGTATATAATAGAAATGGTGATTAGATGGAGAATGCTTGTAAAAAGAGAAAAACTTACCGAGGAGAGGTAGAAAAAAAGCAATTTTTAAATAGACTAAATAGAGTAGAAGGACAGATTCGAGGAATTAAAAAGATGATTTTAGAGGATGCTTATTGTAATGATATTTTAATTCAATTGTCGGCTGTAGAGAATTCTATGAGAAGTTTATCTAATGTGATATTAGAAAATCATTTATATAGCTGTGTATCAAAAGATTTAGAAAAGGGAAACTTAGATACGATTGATGAATTGATTAGTTTATTTAAAAGGTTTAATAGGGGGTAATATGAAGGTATTAACGATTAGACAACCTTTTGCAACTTTAATTGCTGAAGGATTAAAGGAATATGAGTTTCGAACTTGGAAAACAAAGTTTAGAGGAGAATTTTTTATCCATGCAGGAAAAGGTATTGATAAGAAAGCTATGAAGAAATTTGAATGCTACCATTTAGAATATCCGACAGGTTGCATTATTGCCAAAGCAAAATTAACAGATTGTATTGCTATAGGAGAAGAAGAAAGAAAACTATTGGAACATAAAAATCCTTTAGTATATAGCGGTGTGATTGAAGATCCAGTTTGGCAAGGCTATGGATTTAAATTAGAAGAAGTTGAGAAGATAAAACCAATACCAGTAAATGGAAAATTAGGTTTTTGGGAATATGATGATAAGAAAGAGGAGAGATAATATGAAAGAAGTTACTTTAAAAGTAGAAGGAATGGTTTGTAATGGTTGTGAGAATAGGGTAGTTAATGCACTAAAGACTTTAGAAGGCGTTAGCGAAGCAGAAGCAAGTTTTCAAACAGGAGTAGTTACAGTAAAAGGAAATATAGAAATAAAAAAGATAGAGGATAAAATAGAAGATCTTGGCTTTAAAGTAGTGAAGGAATAATATGAAAAAGATTATCTTATCGATTGATGGCATGACTTGTAGTGCTTGCTCTTCTGGTTTAGAAAAATATTTAAGAAAGCAAGAAGGAATTTTAAACGCAAATGTAAATCTTGTTTTAGCACAAGCATTGATAGAATATGAGGATAATTTAACAATAGAAGAGTTAGAGAAATTTGTGAAAGAAGCAGGATTTATTAGTCTTGGAATTTATGATGAGAAAGCCTTAAGTCAGGAGAAAAATAGTTCTAAAAAAAGTTTAATCTTTTTTGGACTTCTTACCTTTTTATTATTTTATATTTCAATGGCTCCAATGTTGCAGTTGCCGTCTATTCCTTATTTAGAAAGTCATTCTAAAAGTTCTATAGTAGCCTTATTGATTTTATTAATTCCTATTCTTTTTTATGGAAGAGATATTTTTATAAGTGGAATAAAGAATCTGATTCATAAAAGCCCTAATATGGATACTCTTGTAACACTGGGTGTGTTTGCGAGTTTTATCTATAGTTTTATAGAAATGATTTTGATGCTACTAGATAAAATAGAAGTAAATCATCTTTATTTTGAATCTTGTGGGATGATTATTTTTTTCTTAAAATTAGGTAGATTTATAGATGGTAGAAGCAAAGAAAAAACAAAAGAAGCTTTAAAAGAACTGGTACAAATAACACCAACAAAAGCATTGTTAAAAAAGAAAAATAAGGAAGTAGAAGTAACGATAGATGAAGTTCATGTTGAGGATATTTTAATAGCGAAACCTGGTATGAAAATTGCTGTTGATGGTGTTATTACAAGTGGAGAAACTCATTTAGAAGAATCCTTTATTACAGGAGAATCTATTCCAACTAAAAAAAGAATTGGTGAAAATGTTATTGCTGGAAGTATGAATATAGATGGTTATATAGAATATAAAGCTTTAAAAATTGGTAAGAATTCTACTATTTCAGAAATTGTAAAATTGGTAGTAGAGGCAACTAACACTAAAGCTCCTATAGAGCGCTTGGCAGATAAAGTAAGTAGTTATTTTGTTCCTACTATTATGGTAATAGCAGTTCTTACTTTTTTGGGATATTACTTTCTTGGAAATTCTTTAGAAGAAAGCATTATATCTTTAGTTACGGTATTAGTAGTTGCTTGTCCATGTGCATTAGGTCTTGCTACTCCTCTTGCTATTGTAGTAAGTGAAGGAAAGTGCGCTAAAAATGGTATTTTAGTCAAATCCAGTGAAATATTGGAAAATGCATCTAAAATAGATACTGTTGTTTTTGATAAGACAGGGACTCTTACTTATGGAAATTTAAAGATATCTAAAATTTATAGTAATGAATCTGAACGAAAACTCTTACAAATTATTTCTAGTATAGAGTCAAAATCTACTCATCCTATTGCGCAAGCTTTTATAGAAACTGTTAAGGAAAAAAAGATAAAATTAAAAGAGATTAATAAATTTCAAAATCTTGCTGGTATTGGTGTAAAGGCATTGATAGATAAGAAAGAATACTATATTGGAAATAATAAAATCTTTCAGAAATTATCTATTTATAATCCTTATGAAGCTGAAGAAAAAGAGCTTTCTAACTTAGGAAACAGTTTAGTATATGTTATAGAAAATAAAAAAGCAATAGCGTTAATTGGAGTTAAAGACATTATAAGAGAAAATGCTCAGAAAACAATTGATAATCTTAAAAAGGATAAGAAAGAAGTTATCATGTTAACTGGTGATAATGAAAAGACTTCAAAGATTATTGCTGA
Organism: uncultured Muribaculaceae bacterium; assembly: GCA_964600095.1. Classification (GTDB taxonomy): domain Bacteria; phylum Bacillota_I; class Bacilli_A; order RF39; family UBA660; genus UBA5578. The sequence goes on along the minus strand of CAZRIC010000045.1, from coordinate 4,395 downwards.
AAATTTAGGATTTACAAATGTTATTTCCAATGTACTTCCTAAAGAAAAAGCGAATGTTATCAAGTCTTTATTAAAAGAAAACAAAAAAGTAATGATGGTAGGAGATGGCATTAATGATGCTATATCTTTAGCAACAGCTTCTATTGGGGTTAGTATGAATAGTGGAACAGATATTGCAGCTGATTCTTCTGACGTTATTTTAATGCAAGATAATTTAGAAAAGATATCTACTTTTTTGGATATTAGTAAAAAGACGTTAAAAATTATTAAGCAAAATTTATTTTGGGCATTTTTTTTATAATGCTTGTATGATACCAATAGCGATAGGATTTTTGAAACCAGTTGGTATTGCTATGAATCCTATGGTAGCAAGTTTTGCTATGACTTTAAGTAGCCTAACAGTTGTATTAAATTCTTTGCGAATAAAAAAATAAAGCTTGACAAAGGGGTTTATGAATGTAAAATATAGTATTGGTGGTTATATGATGTATGGAATCTTATTATTTATGCTATTATTATTGATAGGTGGGTTATTCTATAGTATTATTAAAATTCATAGAATTCCTAGTATTCAGAAGATAGCAAATAAACGCATTTCTTGGATTTTGACTTTTGCTCCCTTTATTTTCTTCTTCTTATTTTTACTAGCAGATTTGATAAATGCTATTATTGTCTTCATTTTCTTCTTACTATTTTTATGTCTTGGAGATATTGCTTCTTTATTGATTAAAAAGTTTAGTAAGAAAAGGATGGATTATACTATCCAAATAATAACTTCTGTTTTACTTTTTATATTATATTTAACTCATGCTTACTTTTTAGCGCATCATGTAGTAGAAACAAAATATGTTGTGGAAACTGAAAAAAATATTGGTGTAGAAAATTTTCGAATTGTTCAACTATCCGATATTCATATTGGCGCTACCATGAATGGGGATAAATTTATAGAATATATGGATCAAGTAAATGAAAGTAATCCTGATATTGTTGTTATAACAGGGGACTTTATTGATGATGATACTAGTTTAGAAGATATGAAAAAAGCTTGCTTCGGATTAGGTAAATTAAAAACAAAATATGGTGTTTATTTTGTTTATGGAAATCATGATAAAGGATATTTTAATTATCGTGATTATGATGATCAAGATTTTCAAGAAGAAATGAAAAAAAATAATGTAAGAAAACAAGAGGATGAAAGTGAATTAGTAACAGACTATATCTATGTAATTGGAAGGAAAGATAAAAGCTTAATAAACCGTGCTTCTATCGAGGAATTAACGAAAGGTTTAGATAAAGAAAAGTATATGATTGTTTTAAATCATCAACCAAATGATTATGAAAACGAGACTAGTTCTGGAGTTGATTTAGTATTATCTGGTCATAGTCACGGTGGACAATTTTTCCCAATGGGACCACTTGGTGTATTATTTGGATTTAATGATGCCTATTATGGCTTAGAGAAAAGAGATAATACTACTTTTATTGTTAATTCTGGAATAGGAGACTGGGCTATTCAATTTAAAACAGGAACTGTATCAGAGTATGGAGTTATTGATATTAAAAGCAGTAAGTAATAAAGACAAATCTAAAGAAGATTTGTTTTTTTAATGTCTAGTGAAGAATTGAATTATGTGTTAAAATAATAGTAATATTAAATGAATGAAAGGGAGGTAAATATGACAGAAAAAGAAAAGATGTTATTAGGAGAAATCTATAATGCTAATTATGATGAAGAATTAATTAAAGAAAGAACTAATACACAGGATTTATGTTATGAGTATAATAATTTAAAACCATCAGAATTAATCAAAAGAGAAGAACTATTAAGAAAACTTCTTGGTAAAACAAAGGATAAATTTTTAATAGAACAGCCTTTTATTTGTGATTATGGCTATAATATTGAATTGGGAGAAAACTTTTATTCGAATCATAATTTAACAATTTTAGATCCAACAAAAGTAACTTTCGGAGATAATGTTTTTGTTGGACCTAACTGTGGATTTTATACAGCAGGTCATCCATTAGAGAAATATTTACGGAATGAGGGATTGGAATATGCTAAACCGATTACGGTAGGAAACGATGTTTGGTTTGGTGGTAATGTAGTAGTATTACCAGGTGTTACAATAGGGGATAACGTAGTAATAGGAGCAGGTAGTATCGTTACTCACGATATTCCTTCCTCTGTAGTAGCTTTAGGAAATCCTTGTAAAGTAGTTAGAAAGATTGAGGAAAAATTATGAGTAATGAAAAATATTTAAAAAAAGAAGTAACAGTAGTAATGGATAGACCTATGGGAAGTAAGCATCCTAAACACGGATTCATTTATCCTGTTAATTATGGATATATCCCTAATACTACAAGTGGTGATGGAGAAGAATTAGATTGTTATGTACTTGGTGTTTTTGAACCATTACAAGAATTTACTGGAACTTGTATTGCTATTATCCATCGTTTAAATGATAATGATGATAAATTAGTTGTTGTTCCCAAAAATAAAGAGTATTCAGATGCACAAATAGATGCATTAGTGGAATTTCAAGAAAGATATTTTGAACACATTATTATCAAATAAAAAATTAAGTATTTATTAAGATTTCTATAAGGAAAAAGTAAAGAATAAAATATGAAAATGGGTATAATAACATATAGAACTAGGGGATATCTATATGAAGAAAAAAAGTACCATTTTCTATTTTTTACTATTAGTAGTCGCAGTTAGCTTTTATCTTTATAACAATACGATAATGTCAAAACATACGGATGAGGTGAAACAATTATTAATGGTAAACGCAGATAATGATTCCAAAATCGAACAAGTATTAGAAAATTATAACGACTATCCAATAGAGTTGTTAGAGATGTTAGCGCGAAATTTGGAAATGATTGATTATGTAGTGGATTATCCAGAAAAAGTTGGACACGTCTATAGTGATACTATTGGTGAGATAGAAGAAGGAACATTTCCACTTTTATTACAATATGATTCAAGATGGGGATATGGTTACTATGGCAATAAGGTTTTAGCTATTAATGGATGTGGTCCAACTTCTCTTGCTATGGTGGTAGCAGGTCTAACAAAGGATAACAGTGTTACTCCTTACGTTATCGCAACTTATGCAAATGAGAAAGGATATTATATTCCTGGTAGTGGCAGTAGTTGGAATCTTATGACAGAGGGAAGTTTAAATTTTGGAGTAAGAGGAACAGAAATTGCCTTATCAAAAGAACTGGTTTTTAAATATTTAAAAAGTGGTAATCCCATTATTTGCAGTATGCGTCCAGGAGATTTTACAACTACAGGACATTTTATTGTATTAGTTGGAGTAGAAGATGGTAAAATAAAAATAAATGATCCAAATAGTAGAGAAAGAAGCTCTAAGTTATGGAATTATGATATTTTAGAACCTCAAATAAAAAATTTATGGGTATTTGAAAAGGCATAGTTATTACTATGCTTTTATGATATAATAAAATGTATAAGAGGAGGATAATATGAAAGAAAAAGCAAAGTCATTAAAATACACATTGATTATAATTGTTATGTTTATAGTAGGTATTGTAGTAGGAGTAACTTTGAGTTCCATTAAGGGTACAAAAAAGGAGCACGAGGCACCAACTAAAAAAGATTCTATTACTGTAGAATCAGCTAAAAATATCGCACTTGAAAATGCTAAAAAAGATTTTAAGAAAGAAGCAACTTTAGATACGGAAATATATGTAGAAGTCGATAATGAAGATGGAATTGAAGTTTATGAAGTAAATTTTTATTTAGAGGGTGTACGTTATGAATATAAAATTGCTACTTCAGATGGAAAAATTATTGATAAGGACATAGAATTAATGACTAATAATAATTCTATTAGTGATAATCCAATTTTTGATACAGATAAGAAAGATATAGAAAAAGCTAAAAAAGTGATTTTAAAAGAAGCCTCTTTAAAAGAAAGTGATGTTACTTTTGAAAAGCAGGAAAAAGAGGTAGAAAATGGCAAAAATATTTTTGAATTTGAATTTTCTACTCGTGATAAAAAATATGAATATGAAGTAAATGCTACTACTTTAGAAATTATTCAAAAAGAAATGGAACTAAAAAATAAAAATGTAACTGGTACTAAAAATATCAATGAGGATGAACCAAAAAGAATTGCCTTTAATGCTTCTGGTGTGAAAGAAAAAGAAGTAACTATCATCAAAAAAGTAGAATTAGAAACAGAAAAAAATAGGAAAGTATATGAAGTAGAATTTGTTAAAGGCAATATAGAATATGAATGCGAGATAGATGTTTCCTCTGGTACTGTTTTAAAATTATCATGGAAATTAAGTTAGAAAGAGGATGGTTATGCAAGAGCAAATTGTTATTACTTCTGGTAGAAAATATATTGATATAGATGC
>CAZRIC010000044.1:7083-8240 GCA_964600095.1 uncultured Muribaculaceae bacterium | reverse complement strand
TCAATCAATATGAGCCGATGATGATAATGATATGAAAAAGTATTAAAAAGTCTTATTATGGTTGCTTTCGTTTTAGTAGCTTTAGTGGGATTTTCATTTACTCTTCGTGAAAAAAAAGGAGATAATCCTTCAAACACTAATTCAAATTCTAATATAGAATCAGATGCTATAAAGTTTAAAAAAGAATACGAAGCATATAACAATAAAGAAAGAGAAGACGATTTAGGAAATTATTTCCAAAAATTAAATATTCCTGAAGATAATCCTATGAAATATACCTCTATTAAAGAAGCTGTTCAAATCTTAGAAAAAGGTACTGGGATTTTATATTTTGGATATCCAACATGTCCTTGGTGTAGAAATGCAGTTCCTGTATTAATAGATGCTGTAAAAGAAAGTAATTTTAAAACAATTTATTATTTAAATGTTAATGAATATAAAAATATGTATGCTATTCAGGATGGTAAAGTAGTGAAGATAAAAGATGAAAAAGAAGGCTATTATGATTTATTAAAAGCCTTAGATAATGTTCTTGATCCTTTTACTCTACAAGGACCTGATGGCAAAATATATGAATTAGGAGAAAAAAGAATTTACGTACCAATGATGGTTTTTGTAAAAAGCGGAGAAATTGTTGGGACACATGTTGGTACTGTAACTCTTGAAGGAACTCAAACAAAATATGATTCATTAAAAGATAGCCAATATAAAGAATTGTTTAAAATTTACGAAGATTATATTTCTGAAATTTCAGAAAATGATTACTGTGATGAGGGCTGTTAATGAACTTTGATTTAAAATGTGAAGAAACAGTAGAAGAATTAAAAAAAAGAGGAGAGGTTCCATCTCTTCTTCTTCATGCTTGTTGTGCTCCTTGTAGCAGTTATGTTTTAGAATATTTGAGTAATTACTTTACTATAACAATTTTGTATTACAATCCTAATATTTATCCAGAGAAAGAGTTTCAAAGGAGATTAGAAGAATTAAAAAACTTTTTACCCAAAAGAAATTATACTCATCCTGTTTCATTAGTTGAAGTTCCATATTATTCTAGTGAGTATTATGAAGCAGTAAAGGGAATGGAAGAACTAGGGGAAAGAAGTAAGAGATGTTATGCTTGTTATCAGTTTCGAATGGAAGAAGCAGCTAAATATGCC
>CAZRIC010000044.1:0-7073 GCA_964600095.1 uncultured Muribaculaceae bacterium | reverse complement strand
AACAATCATTTTGATTATTTTACTACTACGTTATCTATTAGTCCTTATAAGAAAAGTGATTGGATTAATGAAATTGGTAAAATATTAGAAGAAAAATATAGTATTTCTTATTTATATGCAGATTTTAAAAAGAGAAATGGTTATAAAAGATCTATTGAATTGTCAAAAGAGTATGATTTATATAGACAAGAATATTGTGGATGCGAGTTTTCTAAATTAACTCGTGAAAACTTTTTAGGAAAATAAAAAAACTGGATTCCAGTTTTTTATTTTGCTCTACATTCAGCACCCATAGCCATATACATAGATTGTACAGAAGCTAATGTGAACTGTTTATCCTCATTAAGATAAACACTTAAGTCTTCGCTATTGTTAGTAAGTTCTTCCATATTCATTTTACTATAATTAATGTCTGTATCTACATATAATTTATTTCCGGTAGATTTAAGCTTATAAATATAGCCATCTTCTTCTGTTGCATATTGTCTAGCAGAACTATAATTTTCTTCTAATGATTCCTGAAATTTTACAAGTGTACTTTTATTATTAGAAGAGGCAATTTGTTGTCCTACAATTCTAGTAACAATATCTCCATCTGCATAGATAACGAATTTAGCACCGACAACGTAGCCTTCTGTGTCACTATAATCATAATTTGCTTCACATACTGCACTAGCGCCTTCTTCTTCTAATAAAATTTCGTCAGATAAATTTTTATTTAAATCATTTTCTTTTGTTTCATTACAGCCAACTAAAAGGCCAATGATAAAAATGCATAATAACTTTTTTCCTAAATTTTTCATATCATCACCAAAACCATTATAACATAAAAATCAAAAAAAAGAATATCTAAGTAGCGGATTGCGAAAGTTTTCTCTTATTGATATAATAATAATGGAGGTAAATATGAAAATATTAATAGCAACTGAAAATAATGTAAAAGTAGAAGCTTGTCAAGAAGCATTTGAGACTTATTTTGATAATGTGGAGGTAATTGTTGCCCATGTTCCTTCAGATGTTCCTGAAATGCCTTGTAATGATGAAATTGGCGAGGGAACGAAAAATAGAATTAAAAATTTAAAGCAATATGCGAAAGAAAATAATCTTCAAGTAGATTATTATGTAGCTGTAGAATCGGGAATTAACAATTATTTTGATTCATGGATGATTACTAGTGTAGCTGGGATTGAAAATGATAGTGGATTAAAAAGTTATTCTACAAGTCCTAGTTATCCTATTCCAGATGTTTATGTAAATCCTATTATTACAGAAGGGTTGGGAATTGTTATGGATAGGATATTTGCAGATGATGATTCTGGACATCATAAAGGAGGTATTGGCTTTTTAACACATGGTAAAATTACTAGAAAACAGTTAATTTTTGAATCTTTTATGATGGCTCTTATTAGAGTAATTAATGATAATTGGTAATAATTTTTCATAAAATTCTCACAAAAAGTACACAAAAAAGCACTATAATGATTTCGTTAGCTGATAAATTATAAGTGTGAAATACTCCTCTCACTTATTACTTTTCTACTACAAACCCATTATTAGCATACACAATTTGTTAATAAATAAACAGCTGACAAAAAAGAATATTCTCTATTCTTTTTTTTTCACGTAAAATTCATATTTATTGTATAATATAAAAAAAGAGGTGAAATATGACAGTTTTAGTAGTGGATGATGAAGAATTAATTCGTAAAGTAATTCGGGAATATTTAGAAAATGATAATTATCAGGTGGTAGAAGCGGAAAATGGAAATGATGCTTTAAAAATTGTTCAAAATCAAGTAGTAGATTTAATTATTTTGGATATTATGATGCCTAAAATGGATGGATATAGTGCATTAAAAGAAATTAGAAAAGAAAAAAGTACACCAGTTATTATGCTTTCTGCTAGAACAGAAGAATATGATAAATTATTGGGATTTGAACTTGGTGTGGATGATTATGTAACAAAGCCATTTTCACCAAAAGAATTAATGGCAAGGGTGAAAGCCGTCTTAAAAAGAAATAAAGAAATAGATACTTTTGTGTATCAGGATTTTGTATTAGACTTTAAAGGACATATTTTAACAATTGCAGGTAAGGAAGTAAAGTTGACACCAAAAGAGTATGAATTGTTGGTTTATTTTATTCAGAATGAGCATATTGCTTTATCAAGGGAGCAACTTTTAAATAAAATATGGGGTTATGATTTCTATGGGGATGATAGAACCATTGATACTCATATTAAAATGCTTCGAAATAATTTAGGAATTTATCGTGACTTAATTGTTACTGTTCGTGGAATGGGGTATCGCTTTGAAACAAAAAAAGAAATCGCTTCATAGAAAAATTTGGATTTTCTTTTTCTTATTTTCATTATTTATTCTTTTATTTTTATGGCTATTTCAAGGATTATTTTTTGATAAGTATTATGAGTTGCATAGAACGAAGGAACTTTCCAATATTGCTTTTAAAATAGAAGAAAATTATAAAAAAGAAGGGTTCTTAGAATTTTTAGATTCTCTTTCTCATGATGAAGGTTTTTGTGTAGAAATAGAATCCTTTGGAGAATCTATTTATGAATCTATGAGTTTTAATAAGGGATGTATGATTGGTAAGGGAAAAGACACTTATAAATCAGATTTTATTTCTAGTAATGAACAAAAAAAAGCTTATAAAATCATTAATACTAAATTTAATAATGAAGCATTAGTTTATGGAATTCGTTTAGATAAAAATATTTATGCTTATATTAGTATTTCTTTAGAACCATTAGATTCTGCTACTCTTCTTTTAAAAAAACAACTAGTTATCTTATCTATATTAGTATTAGGACTCTCTTTATTAGCAGCTTATTTTTTATCTAAATTAATTTCTAAACCAATTGAAGAAATGAGTGAAAAGGCTAGTCAGATTGCAAAGGGAAGTTTTAAAGATTCTTTTAGTAGCGCAACAGATATTAAAGAAATTCAAGAGTTAGAGAATAGTCTAAATGAGATGAGAAATGAATTTAATAGGACAGAAGAGTTAAGAAGAGATTTAATAGCAAATGTAAGTCATGATTTAAAAACACCTTTAACAATGATTAAAGCTTATGCTGAAATGGTAAGAGATTTAACTTATAAAAGTAAAGAGAAGAGAAATGAAAATTTAAATGTTATTATTGAGGAAAGTGAACGTTTAAATCTATTGGTAGAAGATATTTTAACTCTTTCTAGTATTCAAGCAGAGACTGTTAAATTAGAATATTCTAATTTCTCTTTAGACGATATGATTGATTCTATTATAAAACGTTACGATGTATTATTAGAAAAAGAAGATTATCAATTTCTTAATGAAAAGAAGAAAATAGTAGTATATGCGGATAAAAAGAGAACAGAACAAGTTATTTATAATATTTTAAATAATGCGATTAATTATACTGGGGAAGATAAAAATATTTTTATTACCATAGAAGAATTAGAAAAAACTGTACGTGTTTCTATTCGAGATACTGGAAAAGGAATCAAAAAAGAAGAAATGAATAAAATTTGGAATAAGTATTATCATTCTGATAAAAAACATAAGAGAAACAAAGTTGGAACTGGTTTAGGTTTAGCAATTGTTAAAAATATTTTGGAAGGATACCATTTACCTTATGGTATAGAATCAGAAGAAGGAAAGGGAACCACCTTTTATTTTGAATTGCAAAAAGGGGATTATTTGAAAGAGAGTTAACATCTGTTAACTCTTTTTCTATCGATAAAGGGAATTTCTCTTGTTTTTTTTAATCCAATTATGATACAATGGTAATGTTAGATAGAGGGGATATTTATGTCTAGAAAGGGTTTTACTTTGGTAGAGTTATTAGCCGTATTAGTACTTTTATCAGTAATTATGTTGGTTGCTTTTCCTAGTATTTTAGGGGCATTTAAAAGTACAGATACTAAGATTAATGAAAATACGAAAGAATTACTAAAAGCTAATGCGAAAAGTTACGTAAATGATAATCCTTCTGAGCAATCTAAAGGATGCGTGTCTATAGCGAAGTTAATATCAGAAAATTACACACAAGATCCTATTGCTAATGTAAAAGAGGAAGTTTCCAATGATATTAAAGCACATTGGATAATCAAATACAAATGTGAAAAAGGAAGATGTAAGGACTTTGAAGTCGTTTCAAATGGGGAATGTAGTTAATGTTGGAACGCTTAGAGTTGTTAATAGGAACTGAAAATATAGATAAATTAAAAAATAGTAAGGTATTAGTAATTGGTGTTGGAGGAGTCGGTGGTTATGCTGTTGAAATTCTGGCTCGTTCAGGAGTTGGTAACTTAGTGCTAATAGATCCGGATGTCGTGGAAGAAACTAATATTAATAGGCAGCTTGTTGCTCTTACTAGTACAATAGGTAAGTATAAAGTAGATGTTTTGAAAAACAGGATAGAGGATATGGGACTTGGAACTTCTGTTTCTGTATTTAAAGAATTTATTATGGATTCTAATATTGAGAAATATTTGGATGTTGACTATGTAATAGATGCCTGTGATACGATATTTACAAAATTATCCATTATACAAAATTGTAAAAAGAGGAATATTCCTTTTATTTCTTCCATGGGCACTGGAAATAAAATGGACCCCTCTAAATTAGAAATTATAGATTTGCATCAAACCAGTTATGATCCAGTCGCAAAACGGTTACGTAAATTAGTAAAAGATGCTAATATTACAGGAGAAATTCCTGTTGTTTCAAGTAAAGAAGAAAAAAAAGTAGATGGAGAAAGGGTAATTCCATCTAATGCATTTGTACCAGCGAGTGCAGGAATATTATGTGCAAGTTACATTTTAAATCAAATCATAAGTAGGTGAAATAATGGAAAAGTTGACTGATATTGTAAAAAAAATGACTGGGGAAGTAGTTTGCTTTGGTGTAAAAGAAGAAAATATTATTAATCTTTTACAAAAAAATCAAAATGTAAATGCTTTTTTAATAAATAGAGAACCAAGAAAATCTATTTTTACTAGACGTAAAAAGGTAAAAATAGGAAATCAAAAAAAAGGGAAAAAACTAAATATGAAAAAAATTCGTAAAACCTTTAAAAAGAAATCAGTTGACTATATTATTTGTGATTTTAACGAAATTTATGACTATTTTAAATATTTTATTTATGATAGTACAGTTATTAATAAAGGTAAATTATATTTATATGGCAATTCTAAATATGTAGATGCTAATCGGTTAGGAAATCGTTTTAAAAGATTTCATTCTGAGGTAACAGTTTCTATAACTGGGGAAGATTTTTTAATTATAGTAGACAATACCAACAGTAAAGAAAATTGGATTAAAGCAAAATGGTATATTATCATTGATAGTTTTCACAATTTGGGAGATATGATTTCTGCTGCATTAATCAGTTAGAAGGGTGATAGAATGAAAATAGTTGTTAGTGATTTTGATGGTACTTTATTTGGTCAACAATTTGAAGAAAATATTGCTGCCATTAATGATTTTGTTCGTCGAGGAAATATGTTTATTATTGCAACAGGAAGAGCCATGAACTATTTAGCAGAAGATATAAGTATGATAGATCTTAATTGTGAATATTACATTTGTAATGATGGTGGAGTCATTTTTGATAAATATTTTAATGTTGTTTATCGCAAGGACATCAAGCAAGAAATTGTAAGACCTATTTATCATACTTTATGTGACGATGAAAATATGATAGAAACTTATATTGATACTAGTCATGGTTATGTCTCTGATGCTAGTAAATGTGCGAATGGAATTATTGCTAGACCATATGATAAGGAAAAAGCTTTTTTAACCTTAGATAGCATTTTACGAAAGTACCCTGATGTAAATGGTTATATTAGTACCAATTGGTTAAATTTAACAGATAAAGATGTTTCTAAAAAAGCTGCTATTGACTATTTAGTAGATACCTATCACTATGATTCTAATGAAATTTATACAATCGGTGATGGTATGAATGATTTTCAAATGATAGAGAAATATCAAGGCTATACTTTTGATAATAGCCCAGATGATTTAAAGGCTGTTGCTAAAGGAACTATTACTAGTCTAAAGGAATTCTTAGATACCATTGAACCTAAGGAAATAAAAGATGATAGAGGATGGTGAGTTAACAAAATTTGTTAACTCTTTTTTTATGACATATTTCTAATCTCCTTTGTATTATAAATAATATAGGAGGTAGTTATGGCAAAACACTTTAAGTCGAAAAGAAAATTAAGAAAATTATGGATATTAGAATATGTATTCATTATTCTATTTACTTATTTTTTAATAAAGCTTTGTATTTATTCTTTAACCGATATTTCTCCAATATCTTATTTTCAAATGGAATTTATGGGAAAAGAATTTTGCTCTAAAATAAAAAAGAATACTATTAATAATCCTCTTTTTTTATTAGATTATCAAGCTAATCTAGAAAAAAGTAGTGTTATTTTACCAGTTGTTTCTACTCCGAAAGAAGAGGCTAGAAATCTAAAAATTTATATTTATAATACTCATCAAACAGAGGAATATGCGACAAAAGAAACAGTTCATAAAGCAGCTTATGATTTAAAATCTGCTTTAGCGAAAGTAAAAATAAATACTACGGTAGAAGCTGGTAATATTAATGAATTTTTAGTAGCTAACAATTATGATTACCGTTATAGTTATGTAGCTAGTAGATATTATATTTTGGCGGAATTAGAGAAAAATTCCTATGATTTAATTATTGATTTGCATAGAGATGCTGTCAGTAAAAAAGCTTCTACAGTAACTATCAATGGTAAAAACTATGCTAAAATCTTATTTGTAATTGGAAAAGAACATAAAAATTATCAAAAAAATTATGAATTAGCAAAGTCACTTAATTCATTGGTTGAAAAAAAGTATCCTACATTAACACGAGGTATCTTATTACAGTCAGGGAAAAACGTAAATGGAATTTATAATCAAAATATAGCGCCTAATATGATTTTAATAGAATTGGGCGGAAATTATAATACGTATGAAGAAGTAAAAAATACAATAGAGGTTTTAGCGCCTCTTTTAGGAGAATATCTATATGGACAAAAAATATA
>CAZRIC010000043.1:0-8298 GCA_964600095.1 uncultured Muribaculaceae bacterium | reverse complement strand
ATTTCCATCTAAATGCATTTGTTGAAAAAATAATAAAATTCCTAAAGGAACAATAACAATAGAAATAACCTTAATAATTTTATGCATTGTTTTCATAATTTCTGAATTAATCTTTTTAATATATTTTGCTTCTTTAGAAATTTGATTTGTATAATTGTCATCACCAATATGTTCTACAGTAGCAAGACAACTACCTCCTACAATAAAACTTCCAGACAATAACATTTCCCCTTTTTCTTTAACAATGGTATCACTTTCACCTGTAATAAAAGATTCATCAACTTCTACAGTACCCTCTCGAACAATAGAATCTACAACAATTTGATTTCCTATAGAATAAGAAATGATATCATCTAAAACAATTTCATTAATATGATGTTTTTCTTCTTTTCCATTACGAATTAAAGTTACCTTTGAACTGGATACAATCGCTAATTTATCAATAATACGTTTAGCATGGATTTCTTGGTACATACTAATAACAGTATTACAAAAAACAACTCCTAAAAATAACAAGTTCTTATAAGAACCAGTGGAAACAATAAAAAATCCTAAAACAAGATTTAAAATGTTAAATAATGTAAAAATATTAGAAAGTAAAATTTCTTTAATACTTTTTGTTGTAACCATTGTATCTTGATGTACTTGTTTTTCTTTTATCCTTTTTTGAACTTGTTCCTTATTTAGCCCAATATGAATATTTGGTTCATAACGTTCTACCATAAAAATCCCTCGTTATTAGTATAACATGTTTTCAAGGAAAGAGAAAGGAAAAGTTGTTATTTGGAATAGGTGTATGGTTAATCAGCCAATAGTTATTTAAACACAAAAATTGCTATGATAGATTTGTAAAGGTATCGGTGTTTGAAATGGTAAAAATTTATGTTGAAAATGGTTACTATCTTTTTAAATTAGATGATTTACTAACTACTAACAAAATTAGTAAAAATAAACTAATGAAAGAAACAAATACGGATTTTAAAGTATTGCAAAGAATCATACGAGGAGATTTAGCAAAAATTGATGTAGCAGTATTTGCTAGATTATGTGATTACTTTGATTGTAATTTAGATAATATTGTAGAATATATTCCTAATGGTGAACATTAGTTTTTTTTTATGTTTTTTATTCCATTATTAAAAAATCAAGTACACATTTTTAACATTTCAAAAGAATATTCATTTCAAAATTTAATTTTATTTATTAGATAAAAAAGGAAAAACTTGTTATATTCTTTTTATGGAAAAATTTCAAAATTATTTTAAAGGAAAAAACTACCTATCACATAAAGATATTTTACTATTAGAAAAAAAGTATAAAATAGAATTTGAAAAAATCAAAAGAAAAAAGTACCTATTAATTTCTTTCAAAAAAAGAAAGTTTTATTTTCTATATAAGAATATTTATCACAATAAAGAAAAAAATAATCATATCTATATAGAAAGGAAACTTCTAGAAACAAAAAATTTTTTAAATAATATAAAAGGGTATTCATTAGATGATAATCAAAGAAAATGTGTCTTATCAGAAGAAGATTCCCTCCTAGTTATTGCTGGTGCTGGAAGTGGTAAAAGTCTTACTATCATCGCTAAAGTCTGTTATTTATTAGAATATTTGGGGTATAAAGAAAAAGAAATTCTTTGTATATCTTTTACAAATGCCTCTTCTAAAAACTTAGAGGATAGTATAAAAAAATATTATGGTTATCAAATTCAAGTTTTAACATTCCATAAACTTGCACTTAAAATTTTAGAAAATGAAAACTTTAAAATAGCATCTCCTAATCTATTAGAATATGTTATTGAAGAGTTTTATCACGGTCTCATTTTCAATTTTCCAAATATCATTACTATGGTTATTCACTATTTTTATCCCAATAAAATAGGTACAAAAGAAGAGTATCAAAAACTTTTGACAGAAAAAAATTTTCTTATGTTTCAAAAGAAAATAGCGCAATTCATTCACCTATTTAAGTCAAATAAAGAAAAGGAAAATTTATTATACCAATATTTAAAAAGAGTATTTTCTAAACAAGAATATTATTTTTTAATTCAAGTTATTATTATTTGGAATCTATATAAAATAGAATTAGAAGCCAGCCAGGAAATAGACTTTGATGATATGATTTTAAAAGCAATTCATTTTTTAAAGTTCAAAGATATTCAGCTACCCTATCGATACGTCATTATTGATGAATATCAAGATAGCTCTCTTTTACGATGTAGACTTATCCAAAAAATAATAAAACTAACAAATGCAAAAATAATGTCAGTTGGAGATGATTTTCAATCCATCTATCGTTTTTCTGGATGTGATTTAGAAATATTTTTAAACTTTCAAAATTACTTTTCACATCCAGAAATCAGATTTATTACAAATACCTATAGAAATAGTCAAGAATTAATTGATATTGCTGGCAATTTTATTATGAAAAATAAAAAGCAAATACCTAAAATACTTCATTCTAACAAAAAATTAGATAAACCAATTAAAATTATTTACTATGAAAATAATAAAGAAATATTAGAGAAAGTATTATTCTATTTAGAAAAAATACATAGAGAAAAAATACTAGTTCTAGGAAGAAATAGAAAGGATATCAATTTCTTTTTAACCTCTAATATAAAGTGGAAAGAAACATGCTACTCTTTTCACAATCTAACTTTTCAATATATGACTGTTCATCAATCTAAAGGTTTAGAAGAAGATGTAGTTATTCTTATATCTTTAGAAAATAGTATAACAGGATTTCCAAATAAACTAGAAAATGATCCTATATTTAGACTTTTAGACGAAAAAAAAGAAGCCTATGCTTATGAAGAAGAACGTAGATTATTTTATGTTGCCATTACTAGAACTAAAAATGAAAATTATTTATTAGTACCCAAAAAGAAAGAATCCATCTTTGTAAAGGAGCTTATTAGAGATTTTCCAGATAAAATTGAATTTTTAAGTATAAAATAAAAAAATCAGATAACAATATTAGTAATAGGAGGTAAATTATGGAAATATTACAAAAAATAGCCTTAGTTTTTACTATTATTGGTGCAGTAAACTGGGGGCTTATTGGCCTATTTGATTTTAATTTAGTAACATCTCTTACAGGGGATATGGATACTATTCGCAATATTATCTATATTATTGTAGGCGTTGCTGGTTTAATCAATATTGGAATCTTCTTTCAACATTTTGGTGAAGATTAAAAAAGAACACCCTAATATATTGGTGTTCTTTTCTATTTCTTACATAAATTTTCTAAAATTTCAGAAGTATTTATATTTTTTAAATCCTCGTTTAACAATCCAATTACAGGACGAAGTCCATCATGATTATGAAAATCAGATCCAACAGTAGTAAAAAGATGATTCTTTTTAGCAAAAGCATTCCATATATCGATATCATTTATTTTTTTATCATTTCGATCTACATAAATATAATTCGATTCAATTCCATAAGGATTCATCTCTTCTACTAAAGAAAGAATATCTTGTTCTGTTAATCCGTCTTCATATACGTAAGCAACTGGATGTGCTAAAACAACTTTTCCACCAGCACTTCTAATTAAATCTGCTGCTTCACTAGGTGTAATAGAAGCTTTTTTTACATAAGCAGGACATCCCTCATTCATAACAGTTTCAATAAATTCTCCTTTATTAGGAATATGTCCAAAATTCTTTAATAGCAAATCTTTATTACTAGAATTATTTATAACATCTAAAGCAATATGAGCCTTAGTAACAGCTTCTATTTTATCTAGTTCTTCCACATTTAATTGATAACCTAATTCTTCTAATTTAGAAGCAACATTAAATAAATAGTCGTGTCTTGCATTTCTTAATATAGCTAATTTAGATTTAAACTCTTCACTATGAATATCTATACAATATCCTAATACATGAATTCCACATTTTTTATTCTTAGTAGAAATTTCAACGGCAGGAATAAGATTTATTTTTTTCTCTTCCGCATATTTCAATAATTCTTCTGTATAGGCATCTACAGTATCATGATCTGCTATAGCAATCGTATGAACACCATTTTTAACTGCTTCATCAATTACTTCTTTTGGAGTTAAAGCTCCATCTGATACCGTTGTATGAATATGCAAATCTATTATTTTTTCCATGAATCAATCCTTCTTTCAAATATTTGTTGCAATGATTTTTCCTTCATTCTTCTTCTATTAGCTGGTGTTGCTGATTGTAACATGAAATTATATAATTCTTCAGTTGTATATGTTTCTGTTAACAATCTTCTAGTCTCTATCAATCTTTCTTTTAAACTTCCTGTAAAATTATATTCTGTAAAAGCTGAAAGATAATCATAAATAAAATTATAAGCAACATCATCCTTTTGCCATACTTTTCTAAGTGATAATGGGTGAATTGGCAAATATGGTGCTGTCCCTACCTGTTTTGCTTCTTCTATAGCATCCGGTGTAGAATCTATTAAATTAAATAAATAAGATTTCTCTACAATATGAGCATCTATAGGTAATAAAAATTCTGGATCTCTCCCCTGTTTTAAAGCTTCCGCAATTTGAAACATTTCTTCAATGGTTCTAATTGGCTCTACATCTGAAGTACGAAACCCTTCTTGTATTAATAGATCTTGCAATTGCATTTTCACAATATCTGTATAACCATCTTCACATACCATCCACATATCCATATCTGGTAATCTATTAATAATTTTTCTTGGTTTTAATTCATCTGAAATATTTGGACAAGGTTTACAAACTGCCTTTAAATCTGGCATTAAAGCACCCTTTTGCATTAAACAATTCACACATGGCCAAATTGGATATTGATACTTCTCTTTATCTACTATTTCTACTAATTCTTCATTATATCTTAATTGCTCCGCTATAATTGGTAATCTTCCAGTCATATTTTTTCCTAAAGCATAAAATGGATATCCAGTCCCAAAAGAACCACAATTTCCTAAAATTTTTCTTACCGTCTCATTAAATAATCTAATATGTTTTACTACATACTTTCTTTTCACATGATTATTGGTTACTTCAAAAGTACTTGAGGCATTTGCTGCCTCCTTACAAATTCCAATTTCATTTCTCATTTTATTTCCCCCTTTTAAATTGAAAATATACTAACATAGTTCCATTGTTATGTCAATTTCATGAACTATCAATAACATATTTTTCTTATAGCCTTATCAAAAGAAAAGTCATTGCAGTAAATTACGCAATGACTCATAAATTCTATTGGAGGGCCCGACCGGATTTGAACCAGCGATCAGGGAGTTGCAGTCCCATGCCTTACCACTTGGCTACGGACCCATCTATAATAGTATATGCTTTTTGCAAGCACATTTTCATTTTATCTTAAAATAAATGAAAAGTCAACTGTTAATCAAATGTTATTAAAGCTTAGAATTGTTGATATCTCCTTATATTTAGAGTATAATAATAACAATAGAGGTGCATGAATGAAAAAAAGTAGTAAAAAAAATAATAAAAAAATGAAATTAAATTTTAGAAATATAATCATTGCTTTGCTGATTATTTTAATACTTATCAGTGTTCATATATTATACACTATTTCTTTATTTAAAGGAATTGAAACACCATTACGAATATGTGCTGGATTATTAATAATTGATATCTTTCTTATTTTCTCTATCGTTGGATTTAAATTAAAGAAATTAAGAAACATCAAAATACTTACAGTCTTCGGAGTCATTTTACTTTTATATTCTGGTATTTTAGTATTTGCTGATTCCAAAGTATCTTTCATCTATAATAAAATTTCAGCTATGAGTAATCCTAGTGGTAATAGCAATGTTCACTCTTCTAGTATTGTTGTAATCAAAAAAAGCCATTTTAAAAATATGGATGATGCCAAAAAAGGAACGATTGGAATTATCAAAGAAGAAGGAAATTTTAGTACATACGAATTACCAAAGAAAATCATAAGTGAAGAAAAGTTCAAAGAAGAAAATGTTAAATGGTATGATAACCATGTAGAATTACTTCATGATTTGTTAAATGAAAAAATAGATGCAGCTTTCTTACCCACTAATTATGCTACTCAATATAGTTCAGAAGAATTTGAAACTTTAGCGAACGATACAAAAATTATCTACACAAAAGAAGAAAAAGAAAAACCAAAAGAAGAAGATAAAACAATTCAAAAAAAGTTAGATGAACCATTTACCATTTTAATTATGGGTGTTGACACTACTGGTGATGGTATCGGAAGTAGTTTTAATGGAGATGCTTTACTTCTCGTTACTTTCAATCCTAAAACTATGAATAGTACAATTTTAAGTATTCCAAGAGACTCCTATATGCCCATTTCCTGTATGAATGGTAGAAAAAACAAAATTACGAATGCTGGATGGCAAGGTGAAAGTTGTATTATTAAATCTATTGAAAATTATTTTGATTTAAAAATAGACTATTACTATAAAATTAACTTTAATGGAGTAGTTTCTTTAGTAAATGCTATTGGTGGTGTAGAGGTAGAAGTTCCTTATAGTTTTTGTGAGCAAAATAGTAAGAGACAATGGGGAAAAAATAC
This sequence comes from uncultured Muribaculaceae bacterium, assembly GCA_964600095.1. GTDB lineage: Bacteria > Bacillota_I > Bacilli_A > RF39 > UBA660 > UBA5578. The sequence goes on along the minus strand of CAZRIC010000043.1, from coordinate 1,756 downwards.
AATCTTTGTAAAAGAAGGAAAGCAAACTTTAAATGGTGAACAAGCATTAGCATTTGCCAGACATCGTAAAGTAACAGCTTACATGAGAAACTATTGTGGTGCTACTTATACACAACACGCAGGCTATTGGAATGACTTTATAAGAGGACAAAATCAACAATTAATTATTAAAGCAATCCTTAATAAGGTCGCAGATAGTGCTAGTGTATCAACAATAGAAAAATTACTAAGCACTATTAGTAACAATGCACAAACCAATATGTCTACTGATACTATTTTATCTTTATATAAACTTGGAAAAGATATTTTAAGTAATTCTAATAATAAAACGCAAATGCTAAATATGCAAAAATTATATTTATCTGGAGCTGATGCTAGAATCTATGATTACAGTTTCTTACATCAAAGAGGTTCTAAATTAACAACTTATAATTTTAGTATTTATGAAGAAAGTTATCAAGCAGTAGTTAAAGCTATGAAGGTAAACTTAGAATTAGAAAAAGCAAAAATGATTAAAACATTTAGTTTCTCAGTCCATAATGAATATGAACAAACTGTGATTGGAAAAGGAAACTACCATACTCAAAGCTTAGTATTATTACCTAACTTTGTAGGAGAAAATGTTTCTACTGCTAAAAACTTTGCTTTAAAAAATGGAATTAATTTAGTCATTAAAGAAGTAGAAGGAAAACCATCACAATTTATCGGACAGATTATTAATCAAAGTATTCCTGAAAAAACAGACATATCTATGTTAGATAAAAACAAAACAGTAACGATATCTGTTGTCTCTAGCATTCCACAAAATAATTCTAATCCTCCAGAAGAAAATCCAAATGAGGATCCTGATAATCCTGAAATTCCAGGAGGACCAAATGAAAATGAGATAATAGAATCATCTAATGAAAATATTGAAAACTAAAAGAACACTTACTAGTGTTCTTTTTATTTATTTATTAATAAATTTCTTCAAAAGAAAATTATATATTCCATGGTGGAGGCGATGAGATTTGCACTCATGTCCGAAAGAGCCAACTCTTAAACGTCTACAAGTTTAGTTAGATAGTTATATTTCCTTAAAAAGTTGGTACCTAACAACCCTTTTTAAGTTAGATTATAATTATTCATAATTACTTATAATCATCATAATTATATATCCTACATGTTATGAGCCCCATTCTTTATTCTGTAGGAAAAATAAAGATGAAGCAGCCTTCTAAAATATTAAGCGAAAGCTAATTGATTTCTGTTTCCAGTTATTTTTTGGTTGTACGTAACGTGTACCTCCGACTTGCAGTCTAAGCACCAACTAATCCGTCGAAACTAGACGCCCCCATGTACATGAATTATATCATAGCTTATTAGAAAATGCAATTATTCTTATTTATACTAATACGAATAGTTTTAGTTACAATATCACTATAAGAAAAACTTTTTACAAATCCATTTTCTTCTTCAAACAAAAAAATATTTGGAAATAATTTTATTATCTTTCCCGTATAAGTTTCATATTTATTTCTACCTAAATTATATTGAATATAAACATTTTTTTCTAAATAAGGATGTAACTTTTTTTGCATAAACTTTCCATTCATCTTGGATACCCCATATACATTGTTCCTTTAGTAATAATTCCACCTATTCCATTAGAACCATATTTCGTACTATCAATAATACTTTTTAAATCTATATCTTTATTAATATCAGAAAGGCTCATTTTAACAGCGATGATTGCAGGATCTAAAGCATGAATATT
>CAZRIC010000042.1:0-8341 GCA_964600095.1 uncultured Muribaculaceae bacterium | reverse complement strand
AAAGTCTACTAGAAAAAATTCTAAAATACTAGTTGGGATATTTTTTTCATTTTGCTTTAGTAAGGAAGTTCTGTATTCAGTATCTAAAAGTAATTTTCTTAGAGTAGAAAATTCAAATAGATTTTGAAGTAAAAGAATATAGATAGAATGTCTTAAAACTCTTTCTAGTTTTGAATTATATTGATCACTAATTAAAGATTTAAAAAGATCTAATAAAAGCTCTGTTGAAGAAATAATATCTTGAGGATTATTATGAAATAGATTAACACTATCTTTTTCTGAATGAAAGTCTATTACTTTTCCTATTCCTCCAATATCTTTTTCTAAGGAAGCATGAGGGTCAATTAAAATAATTTTATAGTGCTGTCTAAGATCAATATTTTTATAAAGATTGTGGATAAATAGACTAATAAATTTTGATTTTCCAGCTCCACTAGAACCTAAAATTAAAGAGTGTTTATAAAAATCAAAGGTAGTTTGCTTTAAATAGAATTCTCCTTGTACATAAGGGAATGTGTCTATTTGTAAAAGAGAACTATTAGAATCACTTTGCAATAAGTGAAGAATTTTTTCAATATCTAAATACTTTGGTACACTTTTACAAAAGAAACGATTATTGTTTTCAAGATTTAAAGATAAAATAGTTGCTGGTGTTTGAAAAAATATTTTCTTTTTAAAAAGAGTGTTCTTCTTTTGAAGATAAAAATAGATCTTAGAAAAAATTTGATTATTATTTATCTTTCTAAATGTAATTTCTACATATTTCAGTGTTTCTTTCTTTTTGATATCGAAGTATTCAATAGTATCTATTAATTTATTAGGCAAAAATAAAGAAGGAAAGGTAATATTGGAAGAACCAATATTTATATTTTTTGATGGTTTTAAGAAAAAGTCATTTAAATTATGAATAGTAGATGGGAGTGAACACTTTGTTTTTATAAAATAGTGAATTTCTCCGTTGTGTATAGTAATGAGAAGTGTCCACTTCCTCAATAAACCTTCATAATTAGAGATAGCTTTTATAAATTCTTCCCAACTTGTTTCTTCTATATTCTTTTTTGTTAAGTAAATTTCAGATGTCAACCCCATATTTGCTCACCTCGCAATTACTATATCAGAAGAAGACATAAAAAAACTGACTTTTTCATTATGAAAAAAGTCAGTTATTCAATAGCAACTAGAAAATCTGTAATATCATCATGATAATATTCTAACTCTGTAATACTTTTAAGGTTATATTTACAACTAGGTAAAAATTCTAAATAAAATTGTTGAGAGATATTTCGTATATCTTCTGCTTCCTGGGAAGGAATGTGGAAAGAAAGCCATTTACTTTCGGGAATAGTAATTTCTTCAAAATCAGGAATATATTTATCATAAAGTATATAATAACGATTACATATTTGATGTTCTTCATCTTGATAAGAAATCATACCATAAGGAATTTCACCATATATGCTTTCGTATTTTTTAATCATTTCTTGAAAGAAGCGGGGAGCATCATTCTCTATGGTTTCGTTAGTAGTAGGGATTCCTTTACCATATAAAGTTATGCTAGATCTTTCAACTACTTGATATTCCATATCTTTTTGAATGGTGTCTATTTCTTCTAAGATAATTCTAGGAAAATTTTTAAGAACAGTAGTAGTGGTAATTTTACTAGGATTTATTCCATGAAAAGACTGGAATGCTCTGGAGAAAGCAGTAGCGCTTTCATACTGATATTTTAAAGCAACATCTATAATTTTTTCATTCGTGTTATAAAAATCAAAACCAGCGCATGATAGTCTTCTTTTCCTAATATATTCTGATAAATTGATGTTGGTAAGAAGAGAAAATATTCTCTGCATAGTATAGGAATTTACTCCCATCATTTTTGCTAATACAGTGTAATCAATTTTTTCTTCTAAATGATCATCAATGTATGCTGTTATTTCATTGATTTTTTGATAGATATTCATATTATCACCAATATTATTATAGCATAAATATGGAACATAAAAAAAGCAAATTTTATTTGCTTTTTTCTTTTGCAAGTGATGCATATTGAGAAAGATAGTTTAGTTCTTCTTCCATTTGCTTTGTGTGGTAATCTGCAAGCGCTTTTAAGTAAGCTTCCCCAAAGCGAGTAGTTAAAAAAATACGGAGTTCTTCATTTAATAAAATAGGGGGATAACTTCCAAACATTCCTACATCTTCTGTGCTCATTAAAAAATCTGTTACTCTATAGTTACTTAAAGAAAGGGGACCATTACTAGTGGATAAATACGCATACCGGTTTCCCTTTAAGTCTTTTCTATCTTTTTCTGCGTGAACTTTTACTGTTTGAACAGGGTGTAATGATTGTTTTTCTTCTTTTTTTTGATAGTGTTGGATAGCAAAATTAATAAGTGCGACCCATTCTTCTTCTGTTAATTTTGTAATAAATTCTAAATCCATAATCTCATTCCTTTTCTTTTCCCATTATTATAATAGGATAATCTAAAAAAAGCAATTATTTATGTTATAATAAAAAAAGAAAGGAAGTAATCTATGGATATTAAAGAAGTAATAGAAAATTATATTCCCTGTAATGATCAAGAAACTCAAGATAAAAAAATGATTTTGAAATATTTGTCTTTATTTGATGATGTTTTAACACGAGAGAATGATATTGTTCATTTTACTTGTTCAGGATTCGTATTAAATCAAAATCGTGATAAAGTTTTAATGGTTTATCATAATATTTATCAGTCTTGGTCTTGGACAGGTGGACATGCGGATGGTGATGATGACTTTTTAAGGGTAGCAATTAAAGAAATAAAAGAAGAAACAGGAGTTCAAAAGGTAAATGTTCTTAGTAAGGAAATTGTATCTTTAGATGTTTTATCTGTTTTAGGACATGTAAAAAAGGGAAAATATGTGACACCACATATTCATATTTCCGTTGCCTATCTATTAGAGGTGGATGAAGAAGAAATTTTAAAAATTAAAGAAGATGAGAATAGCAATGTTGGATGGTTGCCACTTTCTTCCTTTTTAGATGTTGTGAAGGAAGAACATATGAAACCTATCTATCAAAAAATAATTAATAAGGCAAGAAAAGAAGGGTATTTAAAAAAATAAAGCAATCTATTTTAGATTGCTTTTTCTTTCTTTAATATCTATTTTCTTAGAAAAAACTCTTACTTTTTTAAGTAAGAGTTTATGAAATCAAATTATGGTGCGAGTGAAGGGACTTGAACCCCCATGCCTTGCGGCGCTAGATCCTAAGTCTAGTGCGTCTGCCAATTTCGCCACACTCGCAGAATGGTGGATCTTGTAGGACTCGAACCTACGACCGCCCGGTTATGAGCCGGATGCTCTAACCAACTGAGCTAAAGATCCAATATTAATTCGAATACTTCTATAATATATCATAATTAAAACTTGATTGCAATAGGGTACCTTTAAATTTACATATTTTTATTTACTAAAATTATCTTGGCAAAACGATGATATTATGGTATAATTTATGTTGTGAAAAAATATAAAAACTATTAATAATAATTTGACAAATAGGAAAAAAAATGATAGTATATACGCTAACTTTGAAAGAGGGGGAATAGTATGAGATTTCATTATATAAAAAATTTAAAGAATAAAAAATATAAACTTCAAAAAGGAAAAAAATCAGTTTTTTCTTTAGCATTAGCTGGGGTTATGCTTGTTGCAACTTTAACTGGATGTGGACAGCAAAAAGCAGATGTAGATGCATCAGCACCAACTTATGATAGTCAAGTGACAACCGGAACTACTGATGAAACTACAAATTCAAATGCTCCAATTACACAAGAACAGTATGACGAGTTAATGAGACGTATGGATGCTTATGAAAATTCTAATCCATTTGCTGCTTATGTAGCTGAAGATACTTTTACTCAAGCTGAGTGGGATGCCTTTGTAGCAGAATGCAGAAGTACTTTTGCTGGAAAAATTAATAATGTAAATGAGGAAGGTTTGAAAACTGCTTTTGTTCTTTTCAATATTGATTACTTAGATGCGAACGCTAAACAAGTTCTAATAAATCATTATAGTCAAGGAAGAGATATTGAAGCAGAATTATATAATCTATATCCTGTTTTGTCACAAGTTCGTGAGTATAATACTGAACTTACAAATGCTGATAATTATTTATCTTATACATCTATTATGAAAGATGAAAAAGATAAAGCAATCTTAAGTGTTTTAGATGGCTATGCGAAAGAAGTTATTACCTTAAGACAAGACTTAAAAGAAGAAAATGTACAAAGAATTCAAGAAATTTTTGATATTATAGATGCATTTTCAAGAGGAACTGGTACTATTAAGGTAACAATCAATGGTGAAACTGTTGAAGTTGCACAAGGAAATTTATCACATGGTGGTATCTTTGCAGCTGAAAATATTGCTCAAGATATTTCTGTATTATGTAAGGATATTGTTTCTCAAGAAAAAAGAGAAGATTTGGATAAAATGTTAAATTCTCGTAATACTTTAGCAAAAACACAAGAAATTGTTATTAAATATACTTCTATTTCTTCTATTACTGCAACTGGTATTAATGAAGAAGAACAAGCAAAAGTAGTAAGCAATTTTAATAAACAATTAGATATTGTTGCTAGTGAATTGGAAGTTATGGGTGTTACTCGTGAAGAAGCACAAGCATTACTTATTATTACAAATATTGATTATTTTATGGATAGTGCTAATAGTCAAAATGCTTTTAGTGTCATTTATAAAGATGGATTTGATATTAACGGAACTTTCGCACAAGCTGAAGAAGCTGTTAGAAAAATTCAAGCTTATGATGATACCCAAGCAAAAGTTTATGATATGGCACGTTTAGTAATGAATAGTGAAGCAGATGCACTTTCTCTAAGAGGATTTACAGCAGCTGCTCATGGAATTGTTTCAACAGATGCTTCTGTTGCACAAGCTACTGTTAATGATGTAAAAGGATACTCACAATTCTCAAAAGATGTTACTTTTAGTTATGAGATAAAAAAAGATGATGGTACTACTGAGGTACGTACTATTGATAAAAATGGAATTTCTACAGGAGCTCGTCAAGTTATTAACTGGTACACTTATTATACTGTATCAAATCATAAGACAGTATATGGAGATAAAGCCGATGCTATTCTTCCATTAGTGGATGGTTCTCAAGATGGGTTAAATCCATATGATTCTATTGTATTAATGGTAGAAGAACAATGCGCTGAAAATAATATTGTTATCTACAATTATACTGTAGGTGGAAATACAAAATAAAATGCCTTTTGGCATTTTTTTTGTGGAAAAACTTATAATATGATATAATAGTCAAGAAGGAAGTGATATTTGTGAGAATATATAATACACTCACACATCGTGTGGAAGAATTTGTTCCACATAATGAAAATGAGGTTACGATGTATACATGTGGTCCTACTGTATATCATTTTGCTCATATTGGAAATTTAAGGACTTATATTTTTGAGGATATTTTTGAGAAGTCTTTAAAGTATTTAGGATATCCTGTAAAACGATGTATGAATATCACGGATGTTGGACATTTATCTAGTGACTCCGATAGTGGAGAAGATAAGATGTTAAAAGGAGCTAAGAGAGAACATAAGTCTGTTTTAGAAATTGCAGATTTTTATACAAAGGCATTTCGAGATGATTTTGAAAAATTAAATAATCGTTGGCCTGATATCGTTTCTCCAGCTACGCAAAATATTGAGGAATACATTAAAATTATTGAAAAACTTTTAGAAAAAGATCTTGCGTATATAGCTGGCGGAAATGTTTATTTTGATACTTCTAAATTAGAAGATTATTATGTTCTTACTAATCATAAAGAAGATGAGATGGTAGTAGGTGTAAGAGCAGGGGTAGAAGAAGATCAAAATAAGAAAAATCAAGCAGATTTTGTTTTATGGTTTACAAAGTCAAAATTTGAAGATCAAGAATTAAAGTGGGATAGTCCTTGGGGATATGGATATCCTGGATGGCATATAGAATGTTCTGGCATTAGTATGAAATATTTAGGAGAATATTTAGATATTCACTGTGGTGGTGTTGATAATATTTTCCCACATCATACCAATGAGATAGCACAGTCCGAAGGATATTTAGGACATAAATGGTGTAATTACTGGGTACATGGTGAACATTTAAATGATCAGACAGGAAAAATGAGTAAGAGTAAAGGAGAATTTTTAACGGTATCTTTATTAGAAGAAAAAGGTTATAATCCTTTAAGTTACCGTTTTATGTGTTTAAATAGTCATTATAGAAAGCAATTAGTATTTAGTTATGATGCTTTGGATAATGCTACCCAAGCTTATCAAAAACTATTAAAGAAAGTAGAAACTTTAGGAGTAGAAGAAGATTCTAATGATGTAGAAGAATACATTAATCGTTTTAAAGATGCTTTAGCAAATGATTTAAATACATCTTTAGCAATCACTGTATTATATGATTCTTTAAAAAGTGATTTATCTAATGCTCAAAAAAGATATCTTGTAAAATCTTTTGATGAAGTTTTATCTTTAGATTTGCTAGATAGTGGTAAGAAAAAAGTAGATGAGTCATTAGAAAACTATATTCAAGAAAAAATAGAAGAGAGAAATCTTGCTAAAAAAGAAAAAAATTATGAAAAAGCAGATCAAATTCGCCAGGAATTGTTAGATAAAGGAATTTTTATAAAAGATACTAGAGAAGGAACAATATACGAGGTGAAATAATATGATTTATGGATTAGAAACCATGGTAACTTTTGCACTTGCAATCGTTAGCTTTATCATTGTTTTGTCTGCTCAGATTCAGTTAACTAGTACTTATAAGGAAGCTAAACAAAAGAAAAATAAAAGAAGGTTAACTGGTTGTGAAATAGCAAGAGAGATACTGGATAAGAATGAGTTAAGTAATGTTTATGTTGTGGAAGTAGCAGGGGAATTATCAGACCATTATGATCCATCTAGAAAGGTAGTTAGACTTTCACATGATGTATTTCATGGAGATTCTATAGCTGCTATGTCTATAGCTGCGCATGAGTGTGGGCATGCTTTACAAGATAAAGAAGAATATACACTTATGAGGATTAGGGCTGCTTTGGTACCTTTTGTAAATTTAGTAACTTATTTAGGTTATGCTGGATTGATTATTTCTTTATTTGCTGGCGTAATTGGTTATTTAAAGCTTTCTATTGCTGTTTTAATAGTAGTTTTATTATTTCAATTAATTACATTGCCAATAGAGTTTGATGCCTCTCGAAGAGCTTTAAAACAGTTAGAGAATTTATCAATATCTGAGGAAGAGGAAAAACAGTCAACAGAAAAAATGCTGAAGGCAGCCGCTATGACTTATGTAGCTTCTTTAATATCTTTAGTAATTGATTTATTACGTTTAGTATTGATGCTTCAAGATAGGGAAAGATAATAATTTCCCTTTTTTTGGTAAAAGTATGATATAATAAATTAGGTGATACTTATGAATGGTATATTCTTTATAGATAAACCAAAAGGAGTAACTAGCAGGGATGTAGTAAATACTATTATTAGAAAGACAGAAACTAGAAAAGTCGGACATACTGGTACTTTAGATCCTTTAGCGACTGGGGTATTAATTGTTTGTGTTGGAAAAGCAACAAAATTAGTAGATATTTTAACAGCCCAAGAGAAAGTTTATGAAGCAGAAGTATGCTTAGGAATAGAAACGGATACATTAGATAGTGAAGGAACTATTTTAAAAGAAAAAGACGTATTTGTTTCTGAGAAACAAATAGATAATGTTTTAAAGTCTATAATAGGTACTTATAATCAGGAAGTTCCTAAATATTCTGCTGTCAAAGTGAACGGTAAGAAATTATATGAATATGCTAGAAACAATGAAGAAGTAAAATTACCAGTTAGAGAAGTATCAATATTGACATTAGAAAGAATTTCTTCTTTACAAAAAAAAGAAGGAAAATACTTTTTTTCTATTCGTACAAGAGTAAGTAAAGGAACTTATATTAGAAGTTTAATTAGAGATATTTCCTATCAATTAGGTACAGTAGGAATGATGAATAATTTAAGAAGAATAAAGCAAGGAAAGTTTACGATTGATATGTGTAAGGATTTAGATAGTATTCATTTATCTGATTTGCATTCTATTTCTGAAGTTCTTACGGATATTTATCGTGTTATAGTTGATGATGTGTTGAAAAAAGAAGTATTAAATGGTAAAATATTAGATAATAGATATAATCGTGAAGAAATTTTATTTGTAGATAATGAAAATGAAGTTTTAGCTATTTATCGTACTTATGAAAAAGATACTTCTAAAATAAAACCATATATAATGATAGGAGGAA
>CAZRIC010000041.1:0-8377 GCA_964600095.1 uncultured Muribaculaceae bacterium | reverse complement strand
AAAAAATAGGTTTTCCTATTTTTTTTCTGTTTTTCTAGAAATTCCCAGCATTCCACCAACCAAAGAAACGAAAAGAAGTAAGAAATAATAAAGAAAATTTTTAAAATGAAGAGTCTGGTAGATGCCGTAATTAAAAATAAAAAGGATAAAAACTAAGATAGAACCTATTTTCAGTCCTTCTAAAAATCCCTTTTTTTTACTTTCTTTTCCTTGTTGAAAACTACCAATAAAAAAGCTAAGGAAAGGAATTAGAAATTTTGTGATGGTTAATAAGTTTCCTTTTAAAATATTAAAGAAACTAAGAAGACTAATTAGAAATGTTCCTACTAATAAGATAAGAATAGATATTCCAATGTTCATTCCTAAGTTTTTCCACATTTGCATAATAATCACCTAATATATCCTATGTGACAAGAAAAGAAATATCCCATTTCTTTTTGTCATAAATTCTATTGTTTATAGATATGATATAGTGAAATTGTTTTAGAAAGAAGGTATCATCCATTGCTAAAATTAATAAATATAATAGAAAATCTAAAATAGCTTAAAAGTTTTCTAAAATAAGGGCACTCTATATCTTAAAAAGGAAGAAAAATAAAGCTTATTTTTCTTTTCTGTAAAGTGTAAAAATTGTCGTTATATATATTGACGAAAATTAGCATTTTTGATACAATGAGTGTGTCACAGTACGGAGGTGTATGTTGGTTAAGTGTGATAACATAAACTGTTAATGATGGTAAGAAAAAATAAGAAAGGAAGGTAGTATGGAAGACAAGAAAAGAAAAGATGTTGACTTAGATGAAGTTGAAGATTTAGATGAAGATCTAGACTTAGACGAGATTTCTGATGAAGAAATAGAAGCTTCTGAGGAAACTAAGAAACATCCAACAGAAGATGACGATTTTGAAGACGACGACTTTGATGACGACGATTCAGAAGAGTCAGAAGAGTTAGAAGAAGATTCCAAAGAGAATTCAAAGGACGATAAAAAGTCTAAAAAAGAAGACAAGGATGAACTTTTAGAAGATGAAGGTGAGTCTTTTGGCGCAAAAATTGTTATAGCAATTGTTGTTATAGCAATCATCATTATTCTATTATTAAAGTCTTGTGGTGGTAAAAAAGAACAATTTAACATCACTTTTGATACAAATGGTGGTAGCACAGTATCCGCTTTAAAAGTAGATAAAGACGGCAGAATTCCAAAACCAGCAGATCCAACAAAAGAAGGATATATCTTTGAAGGTTGGTATTATAATGGTGAACTATTTGATTTTAACACTAAGGTAACTGGTGATATCAAATTAGAGGCAAAATGGAGAGCTGCAGAAACAAATGATGCTGATGTTACAGGAGTAACATTAAATCAAACATCTTTAGCAATGAAACCAGGTGAAACTGCTACTTTAATAGCAACAGTAGAACCAAGTAACGCTAAAGATAAATCATTAACATGGGAAAGTAGTAATGAAAGTATTGTAACGGTAGATGAAAATGGAAACATTAAAGCTATTAAAGCTGGTACTGCTACAATTACCGTAACTACAAAAGATGGTGGTTTTAAAGCAACAGCAACTATAACAGTAACAAAAGATATTGTTCCTGTTACAGGTGTAAGTTTTGATAAAACAACACTTAACTTAGCAACAGGTTCAAGTACAACATTGAAGGCAACAGTAAGACCAAGTGACGCAACCAATAAAGGATTAACATGGAAGAGTAGCGATTCTTCAATCGTATCAGTAGATAAGAATGGTAAAATTACTGGTAAAAAAGAAGGAACTGCTATTATTACAGTAACTACAAACGATGGTAGTTATACTGCAACAGTTAAAGTAACTGTTAAAAATCAACCTGTAACAGGTATTACTGTTAGTGGTAATAAAACAATGACAGTAGGCGGAAGTCAAACTTTAAAAGTAACTATTAAACCAAATAATGCTTCTAATAAAGGTGTTACATGGAAGAGTAGTAATCCATCTGTTGCAACTGTTGATTCAAAAGGTAAAGTAACTGCTAAAGCTCCAGGAACTGTAACAATTACAGCAACTGCTAAAGATGGTAGTGGTAAAGTAGGAAGCATTACGATTAATGTAAGTGCTAAAGCAGTAGTATACACTATACAACTTGAAAAAGAAATTGATGAAGCAACTAAGGCACAAGTTGGATATTTAGTATATGCTTATAGAGATGGAAAACCATTAGCAGCTAAAACAGGCTATACAGGAATTACTTTCTCTAATGGCAAAAAAATTGCTGGTAACAGAATCCAAACAGGTGATGATTACGCAAAAGTAACAAGTGCTGACATAAAATTAGCAGATGGTACTACCGTTAAAGCCAAAGTAACAATAAGAAAATAATAATAGATTAGAAAGGAAATAGAAGATGATAAAGAAATATAGTAAATGGATATTAGTTGCTATTTGTGCGTTTTTCATTTCAATTACTCCAAGTTTCGCTAGAGAATTCACTTTAGAAGAATTTGAAGATTACCTTGAAACAGAATATGCAGATGCAACTATTGATAGTTTCTATTTAATAGGAGAATATGCATTTACCTCAAATTATAAGTTACAATTTCAAGATGGTATGTTAGCAGCAAGATCTATTGAGTTAGATGCAAGTGACGGAAAAATAAAAGGTGAGCCAGCATTTGATAAAATGACTACTCTAATATTTGACCGTGTTTATGATGATGATTTTAATCCAACTGGAATTAAGTATTCTAAAAACTTAGTAGGAACTACTCAACCAGGTGAAAAAATTAAAGTAAGATATATTGATTATGTATTTGTTCCAGAAGAGACAAAAGCAACAATTAGTAGTAATATTAGTGCTGCTGATTTACAAGCTTTAAAGGATGTTTTTGGATATGATACAACTAATAGCAATACTGACGTTAAGTTAGTAATAGAGGATGGAAAAATTAAATTAAAAGGATTCATTGCTAAAGGAGATGCTGATGATGTAAAATTCAGTAGCAATCCAGCAGATAGAACAGGATTCTATTATCCATTTAATATTAAAGTAGAAGATGGTACTGATGAAAGTACTATTGAAGTTATTGGTAAATCAGTATTAAAAAAGCAAACTAATGATTTAACAGTATTATTTGCTTTAGATCCAAATGTAGAAAAGAAAGAAATCACTATTAATGTTGACAAAGATGGTGATGCAGTAGAATATGGAACTAAAAAATATGTTATTGATTATTCTGAATTAGTATTTGAAAAAGAATCATCAGCAACAGTAACATTATTTGATGAAAAAGATGAAGCATTTGCTGAAGCTTTAGCAAGTCTTAAATCTACATTCAACTTTAATGGTAATGTAGGAAATATTACATTAAAAGATGGAAAACTTGAAGGTGTTGTTGCACCAATTGAAGGTATAAAAGGTTATGAAGTTGATACAGGATACTATTTTGCTTATGTATTAACTATGCCAGAAGGTATGACAAAAGAAGATCTTAAAAATGTTAAACTTACAATTCCAGTAAATGGAACTCCTTCTAAAGTAGTAGGAATTGATTCATTTGATACAGATAATGCAATTGTAGTTATTCATCAATTAAAACCAGATGCTGCAGCTGCAGATAAGAAATTTGATGTAATTGTTGACTTAGATGGAGATGGAGTTGAATATACTCCAAAAACATTAACAATTAGCTATGAAAATTTAGTTTTTGCAAAGAAAACTGAAGCAACTGTTAGTGCAAATATTCCAACAGCAGATGTAACAGATCTTGAAACTGTATTTGATTTCAAAGGAAATGATGCTAATGTTAAATTAGAAGATGGTAAATTAACAGGTATTATTTCAAAAGGTGTTGCTAACGATACAAAGTTTAGTGATGATCCAGCAGTTAGAACAGGTTATTATTATGCATTTAACGTTGTTGTAGATGGAGCTACTGCTGATACTACTATTGAAGTTAGTGGTAAGCAAGTAACAAATTATAAAGGTGCAGAATCATTATCAGTATTATTTGCATTAGATCCAGAAGTAGAAAATAAAGTAATCACTATAAAAGTAGATAGAGATGGCGACGGTAATGAATACACTACTGAAACATACACAATTGATTATTCTAAATTAGCATTTGCAGATCAGACATTAGAAAATGCAATTAATAATCTAATGGAAAGAGAAAGTTTAAAATCAACTTTAAATTTTACTGTAGATGCAAAGGATGCTGCAAATAATGCTAGCATAGTATTTAATGCAGCATTTGATGGAAAAACAAATGTAACAAAAATAGATGCTTCAATTGTAGATGGAGCAACTACTAAAACCGTTTATGGTTGGAATCAAGAAAAAGCAGATGGAGTTTATAATTATTCTTCAGAAGATAATGTTAATTGGACTTATACAGTATCACCACTTGATTCTAGTACTTCAGATAGTGCTTCTACTTTATTAGGTATTGAAGGTGATGTTAAGGTTGTTAATGTTGCAGAAGATGGAACAATCACTTTTGATGTACTTTTACTTAAAGCTGGAGAAGGTGTTGAAATTCCAGATGTTGTTTCTTTAACAGAAGATGGAACAGATGATTCAGGAAAAGAAATCTTTACTCCTGATAAAGATGTTCATGTTACTGTTAAAGTAAAAAATGAACAAATTACTGAAATGAGTGCTGATTTATTATCATCATTTGCTGATGATGTAGCAAAAGACTACAATGCAATTTCATTTACAGTAACTGTAGAAGACTTAACAGAATCTTTAACTATTCCAGAAGATGTTGTTAAGAATGCAGTAAAAGAAACAGAACCAACTGCTTAATAAAGCAAGGAAAGACATTGTTATCAATGTCTTTTTTATTTTAATTATGATATAATGAATTTGGTGATGATATGATATATTTAGATTATAGTGCAACAACTCCTGTAAATAAGGATGTTTTACATAGTTTTGAAGAAGCTTCTTTAAGATATTATGGTAACCCTAATTCTTTACATAAATTAGGGGTGGATGCAAAAAATTTAATTGATAAGTCAACTCATCAAATTGCGCAGATTTTGTATGTAAAAGATAGTGAAATTATTTATACTAGTGGCTCTAGTGAATCTAATAATTTAGCTATTAAAGGTATTTGTATGGAATATCAAAATAGAGGAAAGCATATTATTACAACAGAGTTAGAACACTCTTCTATTTATGGACCTTTAAATTATTTAATGAATCAGGGATTTGAGATAAGTTTTGTACCGTTAAATTCAGATGGTAAAGTAAATTTAGAAAAATTAAAGTCTTTAATTAGAGAAGATACAATTTTAGTTAGTATCAATGCGGTAAATAGTGAGCTTGGAATTATTCAACCAATTGAAGAAATTGCAACCATCTTAAAAGGATATCCAAAATGTTATTTCCATGTAGATATGACTCAAATGATAGGAAAAATAAAAGTAGATTGTTCTAAAATTGATTTAGTTAGTTTTTCTGCCCATAAATTTTATGGATTAAAAGGTATTGGTGTTTTAATAAAAAAAGAAAAGGTGGAATTGGAACCAATTATTCATGGTGGAAAAAGTACGACAAAGTATCGCAGTGGAACACCTGCTTTACCTTTAATTGTTTCTACTGCTAAGGCTTTGCGTTTAGCTAACGATTTGATTGATGAACATTTTCAAGAAGTAAAGAAAAAGAATCTATTATTAAGAGAAAAATTAGGTAGTTATGAATATGTTAAAATTAATAGCCCAGAAGATGCTTTACCGCATATTTTAAATATTAGTATATTAGGAGTTAAACCTGAGACGATGTTGCATGCCTTAGAGGAAAAGGATATTTATGTATCTACGCAGAGTGCTTGTTCTTCTAGCCATTCAGAATCTAAAGCAGTTCTTGCAGTGACTCATGATAAAGCAAGAGCACAATCTAGTATTCGCATTAGTTTATCGCATTTAACATCTGATGAAGAGATAGAAGAGTTTTTAATTGGTTTTAACGACTGTTATAATAGTCTTACAAGTTTAATGAGGAGAAAATAAAGTGAAAGTTATTAGAATAGAGGAAGTATGGTGCAGTAGTTGTCTAATTATGAAATCTAGAATACAAGAATTATTGAGGGATAAAAAAATAGAATGGGTTTCAATGAATTATGATGAGTCATTAAAGGTACGACAAAAATATCATATAGAGGAGGACATCCTTCCCATCTATGTTCGAGAAGATACTAGCTCTATTTTAGTGGGTGAGAAGAGTAAAAAGGAAATTTTAAAATTTTTTGAGGAGATTTAATATGAAAAAAGTAGTATTTTTAATCATTATCTTTTTGGTGTTATGGATGCCTACTTCCGTTTTAGCAGTTGTTAGTGGTGGATATGGAGCAATATCAGAGGATGAATGTGTAGTTATTCATTTATTTTATAGTGAGGAATGTCCTCATTGTCATAAGGAAAGAGAATGGTTAAATACATTTTCTAAAGATAATCCTAAGGTACGAATCAAGTATTATGAAAAAGAGGAATATAATGAGTTGACGTCAAAAGTAAGAAGTTCTTTGTCTATTCGCAATTCTTATGTTCCTTTAACAATTATTGGTAGTGATTACTTTATTGGCTACAATGACGATATTCAAAAACAAATAGAAGAAGCTTTTACTGCTTATTCTAAGCATGGTAAATATTGTGATATTGTGTCACTAGTAGAAAAAGGGGAAGATACTAAAGGATGTAAAACGAAAAATAATGGAATTTATAATTTATCTTCCTATCGTATTTTACCCATTATTGGAGAAGTAAATACTAGAGAAATATCTTTACCATTAGTAGCGGTAATCATTGGTTTTGTAGATGGCTTTAATCCATGTGCAATGTGGGTATTAATATTTTTAATTACAATGTTATTAGATATGAAAGATAGAAAGAAAATGTGGGTGCTAGGGCTTACATTCTTAATATCTTCAGCCATTATTTATCTTTTGTTTATGATTTCTTGGTTAGGAATATCTGGAGCTTTATTATCTACATGGTTCCGTTATATGATAGGTATAGTTGCTATTGTAGGTTCTATTTACAATCTTCGAAAGTTTTGGCTTTCAAAAAAGAAATCAGTAGGTTGCGAAGTAACCTCTAAAAAGAAAAGAACAAAGATCATAGCAAAAATAGAGAATATAGTAAAAGAAAAAAATTATTTTCTTGCTATAATAGGAATGATTGCTTTAGCATTTTCGGTAAATGTGGTAGAGCTTGCATGTTCTGCTGGATTGCCACTATTATTTACGCAGATTCTTACGATGAATCAATTAAGTGGCGTGGAAAATATCTTCTATATGGGAATTTATATTTTCTTCTTTCTTTTAGATGATTTGGTTATTTTTATGATTGCAATGACTACTTTAAAGGTAACTGGAATTTCTAATAAATATGCCAAGTATTCTTCTTTAATAGGTGGGATTCTTATGTTATTAATAGGTATTCTTTTAATTGTAAAGCCAGCCTGGATAATGTTTAACTTTTAAAGCCATAGTATTGGCTTTTTTTTTGATTTATGATAACATTATAATGTAAGGTAGAAAATAAGGAAAGGAAGATATTATGCCACAAGGAAGAGAAACTAATGGACAAACAGGATTAGTTATTTTATTAATTGCTATGATAGGATTTGGCGTTTATCAATTTATAATAGCCCCTATGCTTGTAAAGGAGGCACCACCTTCTGTTTCTAATGCACCAGTGGAAACAGAGGAAGAAAGAATTAATAGGATTGCTAATGAACTTTATACCACTTATTCTTTATCTATGTCTGAAGAAAGTATTTTAACAACAGAAGATAAAACTTATCTTAATGATTCATTAACACTTTATAAAATGTCAGATGTAACAAAGTTGTATTTAGGATTTAAAAATATAGAAAAGAAATATTTAACAAAAGATAATGGATATCGTATTAAAGAAGCTTTAGCAAACTCTAACGGTAATTATTATTATGAAGGAACTTATGTTATGGTTCCAGCTTTGGAAGAATCATTAAAAAGATTATTTGGAGATATTGAGATTCAGCACCAAACAATTACTTTAGAAAATGTTATGTACGTTTACAAACCAGCTAAGAATATGTATGAGGTATGGACTGTAAAGAAGAAAACGGATAACAAGAAGATAAAAATTACAGCAAAAGAAATTATTCCAAATAATGACGAATTATATATTTATGAATATGTTGCTTACACAGACGTAACAGATCCAGAAAATATTATTACTACTACTCTTCATAATAGTACGTTGGAAGTAGTTATTACGGAAGAAAATGTTAATGATTGTTTAAATTATATGGATAAATATCGTTATGTTTTCCAAAAACAAGAAGATGGATCCTATACTTTTAAATCTATTGATTTTATCGATGAATAAGGTTTTGAATGAAACCT
>CAZRIC010000040.1:6736-8678 GCA_964600095.1 uncultured Muribaculaceae bacterium | reverse complement strand
AAAGACAAATGACACTTGAACTAAATCGTGAACCAACAGAAGAAGAATTATCTAAAAAAATGGGTATTAGTGTTGAAAAGGTTAGAGAAGTTATGAAAATAAGTCAAGACCCAGTATCTTTAGAAACACCAATTGGAGAAGAAGATGATTCTCATTTAGGAGATTTTATTAAAGATGAGAGAAATTTAAGCCCAGAAGAATTTGCTACAAATGAGATGTTAAAAGATGAAATTAGTCAAGTATTATTAACATTAACAGAAAGAGAAGAAAAAGTGGTTCGTTTGAGATTTGGTTTAGAAGATGGAAAGCCAAGAACTCTAGAGGAAGTTGGTCAAATGTTTGGCGTTACTAGGGAAAGAATTCGACAAATAGAAGCAAAAGCTTTAAGAAAGTTACGTCACCCATCAAGAAGTCGTAAGTTACGTGACTATATGGCTGAATAATGAAAATATCAAAACGTTTAGAAGCTATTGCAGATTTTATTCCAACCGATAGTAAAGTCATTGATGTTGGATGTGATCATGCATTATTAGATATATATTTAGCGCAAGAAAAAAATTGTGAATGTATCGCTTCTGATATTAATAAGAATGCCTTAGACCAAGCCAAATATAATATTTCTCGTTTCCATGTTAAAAAAGTAACCACTGTATTGACCGATGGTTTAGAGGGAATTTTAATAAATCCAACGGATATTGTTGTTATCTCTGGAATGGGAACATTAACAATTAAAGAAATTTTAGAAGGACGAAACCTTTCTGATAGGATGATTATTAGTACACATACCGATTTTGAAGATTTAAGAAAATATATGGTATCTTTAGGATATAAGATTCAAGATGAGAAATATGTAGAAGAAAAAAAGAAGTACTATATTATTATGGATTTTGTAAAAGGAGAAGCTAATTATAATGATGAAGATTATAAATTTGGACCTATTTTAAAACATAATATAAAGTTTCTTCAAACTGAGCAAGATAAAATTCTAGATATTATGAAAAAAATTCCTAATGATGATCCTTCTTTAAAAGAAAAAGAAACATTATTAGAAGAATTAGAACAATTAAAAAAGAACATATAAAATGTCCTTTTTTTATACGAAAAATGTAGGCCCATTAGTAGTTATAGGGATTTCTGGCAGGGAGTCATTGGATTCTTTTATAGGGAAAGTAGTGTTATTCTCTAAAAAGTTATTATCTGTTTTTTTGAATTCATTCATAACTCGAAACATAGTTTTGGCATTTTTCATAATAGGTGACACTTGCTTTACGACTGGAATAGCTTGATTAACGAAGTTTAATGCTTTGGTAGTTCCACTTAAAATAGAGCTAAAATTTAGCTTACTTAGTAATCCAGTTGAGGCAGTTGTTGTAGGAATAGAATAAAGATAGGGATTATAGAAATTCATAAAATCCTCCTTCCACAAATCGTTCTAAAATATTCTATGCAAATTTTCAAAAAATGTTTTCTATTTGTAGAAAATTGTGTTATAATCATATTATAGTGTGAGAATATAAAAGGGTAGGTGCTGAAGTGACGAGTTTAATTAATTTTTTACTATCGATTATCCTATTGCCAGTAACAATATGGAAGGCAATTGTTAAACTGTTTAAGAGAACTAATAAGTTTACTTCAAAAATAGTAGAGGGATGGGATTGGCTTTGTATTAAAGTGTATCATTTCTTCCATTATGCATTTGTAGGAATTAGTTTTCCTTTTATCATTCTGTTTAATGTAGTGGGAAAGTTTTATTTAAAACTATTAGATTATCAGGCAAAAGCCCAACAAAAAAAACAAGAAGAAATGTTAGAACGCGAAAAGAAAAAACGGGAAAAACGTGCTCAAAAGATGGCAAAAAAAGGGGAAACTGCGAAAAAAGAAGAACCTAAGAAAATTAAAAGGGAATTGACAGAAGAAGAAAAAAAATTACGCGGAGTTCATA
>CAZRIC010000040.1:0-6726 GCA_964600095.1 uncultured Muribaculaceae bacterium | reverse complement strand
CCACAGGATGATTTTATCTATATTTCAGAAGATTATGAAAATCATAAGAAAAGTGTAGGAGATTATATTAACGATGGTTTAGAAAAGTTGGTTAATATTCCTAAAAATGGAATAAAGAAAATAAAAGATTCTATTGAAAACTCTTCTATCATGAAAGAATCTCGTAATAAAAAAGATATTAATAGGCAAGCCTTAATGATGGACATTGAAGGTGGAGACGCAGATAAAGAAGAAAAAAAAGTAATGTGGGAATATGTATGTAGAAATCCTGAAGGAAAAACAATAAAAGGGTATTTTGCAGCTTATTCTAGACTAGAAGTTCACTCTTTCCTCATGAGTGAGGGAATGATTGTTTATAGTATCCGTACTAATAAGTGGATTCAAACTATGTATAGTAGTGTTAATGGAAATGGAGCAAAAATCAAGAGAAAAGATTTAATCTTTTTCCTTACACAGTTATCTACTTATATTCCACTAGTAGATGCTATGAGTATTTTAACTAGACAATTTAAAAATAAAAATTATCAAAGAATGTTCCGTTCTATGATGTATGATTTGACAATGGGTGATAGCTTTTCTAAAGCAATGGAAAATCAAGGAAATTCTTTCCCACCTATTTTGATTAATATGGTTAAGTCTTCTGAGTTAACGGGAGAGTTACCAGAAGCATTAGATGATATGTCAGAATATTTCTCACAAGCGGAAGCTGCGCATAAAGAAATGGTTAGCGCCATGACTTATCCATGTATTGTATTTGTTATGGCTATTGGTGTTACTATTTTCATGATGGTTTATATCGTACCACAATTTGTGGAAATTTATTCCTCTATGGATGAATCGGCGATACCAAAGTTTACTTTGATGGTTATGGCGGTCAGTGACTTTTTAAAACACAATTTAATACAGATTTTAGTTGTTCTTGTTATTGCTATTATTTTTATTGTTTACTGTTATAAAAATATTAAGATATTGAGAACTTTTATGCAATGGACTGCTATGCACATTCCAGTTCTTGGAAATATTATGATTTATAATGAAGTTAATATGTTTGCAAAAACTTTTTCTTCACTTTTATCTCACAATGTATTTATTACAGATAGTATGAACATTTTAAAGAAGATTACGAACAATGAAATTTATAAAATGATGATTTTAGATACTGTTAATAATTTGGCATCAGGTGAAAAAATTTCAGCTGCTTTCAAAGATCACTGGGCTTTTCCAGTTCCTGCTTATGAAATGATTGTTACAGGAGAGAAAACTGGGCAATTAGCAGAAATGATGGCAAAAGTATCTACTTATTATCAGGATGAACATAAAAATGCGGTTACTCGTGTAAAAGCCTTAATGGAACCGTTAATAATTGTATTTTTAACTGCTATTGTAGGTGTTATTGTACTTGCTATCGTTATTCCAATGTTTAGTATGTATGAAACTGTACAAGGCATGGGGGGAATGTAGTTTTGGTAGTTTATTATTCAATTTGCTTTTTCATTTTTGGTCTTATATTTGGATCATTTTACAATGTAGTAGGTTATCGTTTACCAAAGAAGGAATCTTTAATGTTTCCTTCTTCTCATTGTACAGTGTGTAATCATAAGTTAGGACCATTAGAATTAATTCCAGTATTTTCCTTTTTGTTTCAAGGAGGAAAATGCAAAAATTGTAAAACAAAAATATCTTGGTATTATACTGTTTTTGAATTATTAACTGGATTTTTATTTTTAGCTTCTTATCTAAGATTTGGTTTAAGTGCTACTTGTTTTATTTCATTAGCATTATCTTCTATTTTAGTTATCATTATTATAAGTGATTATAAGTATTATATTATTCCTGATGAGTTAATTCTTGCTGGAATTTTATTAATAGGAATAGGAAAATTTTTAGTAGGGGGAGGAAGCTTTACTGCTTTTGATTGGAAGGAAGCTAGTTCCCAATTGCTTTTTTCACTATTAAATGGGTTAGTTAGTTTTTTAATAATGTATGGTATTAAATTACTTGGCGACCATTTATTTAAAAAAGAGTCTATGGGAGGCGGAGATATAAAACTGATGTTTGTAATAGGGATGGCATTGGGATTCCCTTTAGCAATTATTTCTATCTTTCTTGCTAGTATTATTGCTCTTCCTATCGCAGTAATTTTAATGAAATTAAAATCTACCCATGAGATTCCTTTTGGACCGTTTTTGAGTGTAGCAACTTTGATTCTTTTCTTTCTAAATTGGGATTGGGTTTCTATTTTAACTATATTTGCTTAAGAATGAACACTGTTCATTCTTTTTATGTAATATATTGAAATAAAAAAAGAGGAATTTTCCTCTTATTTTAATAAGTCTCTTAAATCATCTTCTGATAAACCATCTGCATCACTTAAATCAATATCTGCAAGAATGTCTTCAATTTCTCCTGTTCGATCAAAGAGTTCATCTTCATCAGTTTCTTCTTGTTTATCTGGGTTAATAGGAAAATCAATGTTTAATGATTTTAAAGCATCTAGTAAATCATCATCGTTTGTAGAATCTTTCTTCTCTTCTTCAGAATTTTCATTTTCATTCTCTTTTGAATCAGAAGACTCTTCTTTAACTTCTTCTTTTTCTTTTTCGTTCTTTTTCTCTTTTTCTTTTAACTCAGCTTTTTTATGTTCTTCTGCTAATTTTAAAGATTCTTTTAACCCAATTACACTTTCTTTATTAGTTTCATCGTTCTCCAAATCGATAAGTTTTAATAACTCTTCAACTGTTGTAAGTCCTTTTTCTACTTTTTCTAATCCATCTTGTAGTAGAGAAGCAACATCTTGAGAATAAACAAGTTCTCTTAATTCGTCTTTACGCATATTTTCAGTAATAGCATCACGAATCAAAGTATTAATTAGTAAAACTTCATGAATTGGAATACGGCCTTTATAACCATGATGACATTCATCACAACCTACAGCATCGTATAAATAATCTATATCTTTATTTAAAGCACGTTTGAATAAACTCTTTTCATATTCGTTAGCAGGTCTTTTCTTTTTACATTTATCACATAATTTACGAGCAAGTTTTTGAGCAATAATACCTTCTAAGGCACTAGCTAATAAGTAACGCTCTACGTCCATATCTAAAAGACGTTCGATAGTATTTAAAGCATCATTGGTGTGGATAGTTGATAATACTAAGTGACCTGTAATAGAAGCACGTACTGCAATCTTAGCAGTTTCTGTATCACGAATCTCTCCAATCATAATAATGTTTGGGTCTTGACGTAAGATAGAACGCAAAACAGTTGCAAAGTCTAATCCAATTTCACTATTTGTTTGAACCTGGTTAATACCTTCAATATTCATTTCGACTGGGTCCTCAACAGATATGATATTAGTGTCTTCTGTATTTAATCTTTGAAGCATTGCATATACAGTAGTAGATTTACCACTACCAGTAGCACCCGTAACCATAATGATACCATTTGGTAAAGATAACATTTTTAATATTTTTTTATAATTAGATTCAGAGAATCCTAAACTTTCAATACCAGTACCACTTAAACTATAGTCCATAATACGAATAACTATCTTTTCACCTAGATTGGTTGGAAGAACAGATACACGCATGTCCAAATTTGTTCCTTGCAGATTAGCTTTAATGGCACCATCTTGAGGTAATCTAGATTCTGTAATATTCATTCCTGCAATAATTTTGACACGAGTAACTAAGTTTTTTTGAAAAAGAGTAGGTACTTCAGCATAATCTATTAGAGAACCATCGATACGCACTCTAATAATCATATTGTCTTTATGAGGATCAAAATGAATATCACTGACTCCTCTTTTTGAAGAATCTAACATGATGTCATTTACAATCTCTACAATGGGTATTTTTTCATAGTCAAATGTTCTAAGCACTTTTTTCAACCCCTTTAATTTTTTCTTTTCTTTTATTTCTTAGGACTAGCATTTATCCTAAATATATTATATAATAATTTTGTAATGAATACAATACAAGGAGTGACGTTTCTATGAAAAAAAATGTACAATTGGACAAAAAGGGATTCCTATTAGTAGAAACCCTCTTAGTATCTTTAACGATTGCTAGTATCCTACTTTATATGTATGTACAATATTCAGAAATTACGGATTCTTATAAAAGACTTAACCGTTATAATTCTGTAGAAAATTTATATCGTACAGAGAAAATAAAGCAAATTATACTAGTGAATGCAACAGACGGCTTTTTTAATGAATTAGATAGTAAAGGTGTATTAAAAGATCCTGCTATTATTAATATGAATGAGTTAAAAAGTGATTTAGAGGTTCAGGAAATATATGTTACTTCTCCTGAAAAGAGCTTTTTTGAAAGTATTACGGATGATAATTTTCAAGCATTTTTAAATACTATTCCAGAAGATGAGAAAGATAAATATCAAATTATTGTAAATTATAGAAGTAATAATTCAAAAGATACTATAGGTACTTTTGCTATAGTTTCTTTTGAAAGGCCTAATAGTTAGGACGTGTAGTATGAAAAAATTAAATCAAAAAGGGTTTACTATTGTAGAATTACTAACTTCTTTTATGTTAGCAACAGTAGTTCTGATTTTCTTATTTAATATATTATTATCCATTAAAGAGGGATACTTAGGACATAAGGAAAATACAGATATGGCTACTGATCAATCTTTTATTAGCCGTATTATAAATGAAGATGCTCATAATTATGTATTGACTAGCGCACCAACTTCATCTAATGATACAATTACTTTAAATGTAGAGTGTATTTCTAATAATTGTGGGTCAGAAAGACAAATCGTTTATACGTTTTCTAATCATACATTTCAAAAAAAAATAAGTAATGTTGTTAGAGACTCTTATGAGTTAGAAGAAGAATTTTCTATATTTACAACCGTCGATACTAATTTAAAAACTTATGGTTCTTTAAAATATTATAAGTTTGATGTTTCTTTAAAAGGTACTTCTAATAATTCTTCAAAAGTTATTATTTATTTTCCAAGTAAGTAATTAAAAGAAAATGTAGACAATGGAAGAAGCTAAAATGCCATGAAAAATTCTAGTAAATAAATAAGGAAAATAGGGTAAATGCCAGTCAGATAGAATTCCGTAGGTTTGAATGTGTACACTAAAACCACCAAAGGAAAGTAAAAATGCTTCTATGCAGGCTATTTCACGTATGCCTATAGGTAGTTTGCTAGCATACAATAATCCTTGCGATAATTCTAATAATAAATGGGTAAGGGAAAAATTGAAGATGGCATTAATCATGAAGAAAAAGACAATTACCCCTAAAATAAAAAGGGAGTTTTGCATAGCATTTTTTATAGAATTGGTAAAAATGTCAAAAAAAGATTTTTCTATTTTCTGTTCTATGTTTTTTGATTTTTTCTCTATTTTATGAAATCTTAATAAAATTCCTATTATAATGTTGGATAAGTAGTGAGCTGTTAAAATTAAGATAGGATTGTTTCTTACCATAGAAAAAATAAAGATAGGGTTAGAAAAATGAGAAAATAAAAGGGTATGAAAGGCTTCCTCTTTACTTACATATTGTTCATCATATAAGGCTTTAGCATTTGTTGCACTACTAGGAAAACCAGATATCATACTCATAAAAAATAAATAGGCACTATTTTCAGAGATAAGGAATACTTTTTTAGTAATAGGTCCTAATGTTTTTCTAATAAAGTCAAAAAATCCGTAATGAATGAAAAAAGGAGAAAGTACTAAAAAAGGAAATAAACTAGGAAAGACTTTTTTCCAAAATAATTCAACGGCATTTTTTATTTCTTCAGTAATATTTTTTTGAAAATATAAAATTCCAATAATAAGAAAGATTAATAAAAAATTAGATATATATTTTTTCATATTAAATTGTATTTCTTCTAAGAAAAAATGTTGACTAATTTTGAAAAAAATTATATGCTTTTTATAGTAGGAGAAAAATAATTAATTATAGTATGAAAATGATTTGACAAATGAAAGAAAAAATGTTAATATATGTCAAGTCTTATTTAAAGAAGGGGGAAAGACCATGAATTTAAAATCTTTAATTAATAACTTAAGAATTAATGCTCCAGCATTACAAAGAGTTTTTGTATCAACAGGAAAGACTAGTAAGAAAGGGTTTTCATTAGCAAACTGGATTTTAGCTAACAAAAGAAAAGCACAAGCTATTACATTGGCTTCTGCATTATTTGCAGGTGGTGTAACTTTAGCTGCAACTTCAGGTCAAAGTAGCGCTCCAGCACCAGAAAATACAAACTCAGGATATGTACAAACTTGGGGTTCAGAGGAATTTACAGGAACAGATACTTCTCAAACACAAGATGATTTTAAATTATTTGCTGATCAATTTGAAGGCATTGATGTAAATATGAATAATCATATGAAAACGGAGGAAGAAGTAGCTACTTCTTTAGGAGCAACTTATACAGGATCAGTTACAACAGCTGAAAATGGTACAAGTTGGGCTTCAGAAGAAGATTTAACGAGAGCAGAAGAAGCAGGACTTGTAAACGCACCAGAAGGAACTGAAAAAGTTACTTATAGTCAAGAGGTTTTCATAGCAAATGATGGAAAACCATTTATAACAAAAGCAGATGCAGATGCATGGAATGCACAGTTAGAGGCTGATAAAAAAGGTAATGGCGAGGCAACAACAGGAAATAAAGTAATAGAAACAGAAGGAAATTTCTATGTTGCACCAGATGGAACTGTTTGGCAAACTAAACAAG
>CAZRIC010000039.1:0-8852 GCA_964600095.1 uncultured Muribaculaceae bacterium | reverse complement strand
TAATCAAAATCAGTAATTCCTCTAAGTCCCCTAATAATAGCTTTACAATGATACTTAGTAGCCAAATCTACAGCTGCACCGCTTCCACTTATAACTTTAATATTTTTTTGATTACCATATAATTTTTGAATTAACCGAACTCTTTCTTCTATTGAAAAAAAAGAGTTTGTTTTTTTGCTATTTTGTAAAACTGCTACTATTACTTCATCAAAAAGTTCACTTGCCTGAGAAATAATATTCATATGGCCTTTCGTAATAGGATCAAAACTTCCTGTGTACAATACTCTTCTCATAAATTCTATATACCTCATCTTTCAATATTCTCTTTCCATCATTTACAATAATTTCATCAAAAGAATAATTATATAAATCTAAAGAGGCATTTTCTCTTTCCATAAATTTTTCTTCTGAAATTTTATCTCTAGAGATTGCTCTTTTTTTTCTAATCTCTAAAGGAGCATCTACTAATATTTTTATGTCTGCTAATTCGAAATATTTTGTCTTTGGAAGCAATTGCCAATCTAAAAGAATAAATTTATCTGAATTTCTATTAATAATAAAGTCAATTTCCTTTTCCATAGCATTCCAAGTAATGTCTTCTAATTGCTTCATCTTTTTTTCATCATGAAAAACGATTCTTCCCAATTCTTTTCTGTCAATTTTTCCTTCTTTTAAAATAGTGTTTCCAAAAGTTTTTACTAAATCGTGAGAGATTTTTGGATAATCAATAATTTTATGACTAATTAAATCTATATCAATAGGAAGAAAAGAAGAAGAAATATTACAAAAGAGATCAGCTACTGTACTTTTCCCACTTCCACTTTTTCCAGATAAACAAATAATCATAACTCCCCTATTCAAATTTCATTTCTCTTTTTTCAAATTGAGATTTTCCATATATTTCATAAACTTTATCAGCTGTACAAGAAATGGTATCTTTCATAGAATATCCTAATTTTGATAATAAGGATTCTAAATCCTCTATAGATTTTCCCTCTACTTCAAAATAAGTAGGAATTCCAGGCCAAGTATCAATATCTATTTCATGATCATCTAAAAGATAAGTAACTCTCTTTTTCTCTTGATAACTCTTATAAGAAAACCCTAATGCCTCTAATAATTTATTAGCTTCTTCAATACTTGAAACTTCCATTTCCGTTTCTTTCATTTGTTGTAAACTAATAGAATTAGGAGCTAAAATATGCTTTACAGCAATGGTAGCTCTTCCATTAGTTTCTCTTACCCTTATCCATTTAGAATCATTATTATGATATTTTTTAAAAAATGTAGATACTTTCTTGTCATTCAATATCTCAAGTAAATTGTCCTTTTCTAATAGATTTAATAGTTCTTTTTCTCCCACTATCTTTTCTAATTTTTCTTTCTCTTTTTCCTTCAATAAATTATCAACATCAAAGAAGAATAATTTTAATTTGGCAAAAGCTGTTTCATACTTAATTTCACTTACAGGATGATTTAACTGGGTTAAAATGTCAATAAATCTACCATAAATAGTTGCTAAATCATAGGTGTACAAATATTGATTAGTCTCCTCCATTTTTCTAGCTCCTAATTTTTCTAATTTTTTTCGAAACTTTTTCTCATCAATATCTAATACTTTTACCTCTAGTTCTAACTTTTCCATACGTCACCTTCTAATATCATTATAGCATATAAAAACTGTACTTTATATAGTACAGTTTAATCTTTTATTTTTACACCTAATAATCCTATTAAAATAGAAGCTTGCATAGAATCAATAATCATCCCTTTTAAAGAACTAGCATCAAACTTAGCACCATAAATGTCAGAATTAGAAAAGTCTACCTCTTTTAAATTTGTACTAATAAATTCAGCTCCTTTAAATTTGACACTATCTAATTCTAGATTTTTTACTTTTGTACTAAAAAAAGAAGTTTCTTCAAAATCACTGTCTTGAATAATTACATTACACATACTAGCACTTGCAAAATTCACATATTTATTACTACATTCTAGAAATTGTACATTTTCTAACTTACTATCCATAAATGTTGTACCGGTCATTTTACAATTTTTAAAAATAACACGAATGATAGCTTCTTTATCAAAGCATTTGTTAGATAAATCACAATTTTCAAAAATTACATCTACTAGGTACACATCATCAAAAAGAATATTTTCAAAAGAAATATTTTTAAAAATACAACTATCTATTGCACAATCAGAAATATTATATTTTCCCAATATTTCTTCTTTTTCATATTGTAAAAATGATAAATCTTTTGCTTCTAAACTATCTTTAAGACTACCAATTTCTAACCTTTTTATTTTAGGATTTACTATTTTCATATCATTACCTCACTATTAACTTATCAAATCCTAAACTTTTTTGCAACTATTTGAAAGGAAATATAAGTGTAATTAAAAATTCATCTTTTTTCTTAGTAGCTTGAATATTTCCTCCTAACTGCTCTGTAAATTCTTTCACAATAGCAAGACCAAGCCCAGTATTTCCTTTTGTTCTAGAAATATCTACTGTATAAAATTCATCAAAAATGTGATCTATGTCTAAATCTTGAATAAGTAATTTATTGGCAAATTGTATTTTAACTTCTTTTTTCTTTTGTAAAGTAACGTTTAAGTTTCCGCTACTATGTTTTAAAGCGTTTCCAATTAAGTTATCAAAAACTCTAGAAAGCATTTCTGGATTAGAAAAGATTTCACAATTTCTAATTGTACTGTCAAAATTTATTTTTCTATTTTCTCTTTCATAATCATCATAATAATGAATGATAGATTCTTCTAATATAGAAACTACATTTACTTTTTCTAAACTAGGTTTATTAGAGTTAGAAATAATTTTAGAAAATTCAAAGAAAGAGTTAATTAACTCTTCTAAACGTTTCAACCTTTCCTCAATAATCTTTAATTCTTTTTCTTCCTCCTTTTCAACATTGCTAGAAAGAAGAATATCAATATATCCTAAAGCAGAAGTAAGCGGTGTTCTTAAATCATGAGAGATATTCCTAATCATTTTATGAAAACGATATTTATCTTTTTCTATTTGTATTTTCTCATTTTTAGTACTTTTCAAAATTTCATTAATTTCTAAAATCAAACTATTCAATTCTGGAAGAGAAATTTCTGAATGAATTAGCTGGTTAGTATTTAACTTTTGCAATCTAATTTCATGCGCCACTCTTCTTAATTCTTTTTTCAATAAAAAAAGATAGAGAATAAGCAAAAAAATAATTATGACTAAAAAAATCAGAACTATTTTCATGCTATCACTACCCTTCTATTTAATTTCTGTTTTTTGAAATGCATAATATCCAATGATATGGAATATTACCATGTAACAAATTCCAAGTACTGCACATTTTGCAATATAAGAGTTTTGTGGATTGGTAACCAACTTAGAAAGCGCAAACTGAAATTCATAATCAAAAAACCAATCTGCTTTTAAATGGAATAAATTAATAGCCCCCATTCCTATTACTTGTATTAACATAATAAGAGAGATCGCTAAAGTATTAAAGCTTGAAGTCTTCTTTAAGACAAAAGCCATACCAATCAATAAACTTATTATACCATAAATAAGAGGAAGCTGTATCAATGTCAATTTACTAACTTCTAATAGACTAGAAGAAAAATCTTTTCCATTTATAAAATAGTTTACAAAGTAAAATACATAGTTATTGAAAAGTAGCAATATGGTACATAATCCGAAAATAAGAATAGTTTTCGCTAAATAGTATTTTTTCCTTGTAATAGCAGAAGATAATGTATTTTTGATAGACTTATTAGAAAAATCTGTACAAAGAACAATTACAACTATGACAATAAACGCATAGTATAAGTTTGCATTTGCTCCTATTACACTTCTATCTAACTCAAATTCTCCTTCTTTTTTCATAATTTCTCTTACATCTTTTAAAGATTTTGCTTGCGACAATTCTTCTACAAATTCTGGATCTGACATATTAATATTATCATTAGATGAAGTAGAAATGCCTACATGTCCTGGCGACATAACAAGTGCAGATAAAATAAAACTAAAGATAAGAATACCAATTACAATATAAATGGCTTTTCCTTTTAGAATTCTATAACAGTCTGACTTTATGATATTTAGCATGTTTCCCCCTCCTTAATAATCGTTTTAAAATAATCTTCTAAACTAAGTCCTGTTTCATATATTCCCATAATAGAAATATCATTTTTAGATAGCGCTTTTGTAACCTTATCAGTTTGTTCTAAATAGTCATAAAGGCGAATTTCAGTATCATCAATTACTTTATAGTTAGTTGTATTTAGTTCTTTTTCTAAAACAACTGAAGCTTTTTTAGTATTATTAGTTTTAATTACAATACATTTACTGCACTCTAAATCTAATTCTTCCTTAGTTAATTCTTTAATAACTCTACCATTTTCTAATATACAAAACCTAGTAGCGAGAGCATATAACTCCGATAAAATGTGACTAGAAATTAAAATAGTAATATTTTTCTCATGATTTAACTTTTTAAAAGTATTTCGTAAATCACTAATACCGATAGGATCTAAACCATTAATCGGTTCATCCAAGATAATAAAATCTGGATTATCTAGAATAGCAAAAGCAATTCCTAACCTCTGTTTCATACCCAAAGAAAAATTTTTAAATTTCTTATTTTTTTCGTTTTCTAATTCTACTAATGTAAGAACCTCATCTATTTGTTTTTGATCAACAATTCCCTTTTGTAAACAATAATATTTTAAATTTTCATAGGCTGTCAGATTTGGAAAAAAGGCAGGATTTTCAATTAAAGAACCGATTCTTCTTTTAGAATTCTTTAATTGATTATCTTTTTCCCCAAATAATTCAAAAGAACCACTTGTCTTATTAGATAAAGTTGTAATTACTTTCATTAAAGTAGTTTTTCCAGCACCATTTCTTCCAATTAAACCATAAATATCTCCTTTTTGAATGTGGATATTAACATCATCTAAAGCAACAAAATCCTTATACTTTTTAGTTAAATGTTCCATTTTTAATACCATTTCTTTCATTTTTTCTCTCCTTTTTATATTATTATATAAAAAAAGTGTTAAATATATCTTAAAACAATTCTTAAAAAACTCTTAATTATTTTTTCATACGATAACCAATGCTCCAAATCGTTTCAATATATTCTATTTCAGGATTATTTTCTTTTAATTTATTTCGTATTTTACTAATATGCACATTCAAAGTATTATCATCAGCAGTATCTAAATCCTTCCATACAGCATCAAACAAAGCACTTTTTGTAAATACTTGATTAGGATATTCCATCAATGTTTTTAATAATTCAAATTCATTTTTTGTTAATACTACTTCTTTATTATTACAAATAACCTGATAATTATTTTTATCAAGAACAATATCTTTAAATTTCAAAATAGAGGAATTACTATCTTTTCTATTCCGTAAATGAACCTTAATACGAGCAAGTAGTTCTTCATTAGAAAATGGCTTTGTAACATAGTCTTCAGCGCCTAATTTAAATAAATCTAATTTTGTTTCTAATTCATGAATTGCACTCATAACAATAATAGGAACATCTTTCTTTTCTTTAAGTTCTAGAATAATTTCTTTTCCACTTTTTCCAGGTAACATTAAATCTAACAATATTAAATCAATGGACTTATCATGTAACAATAATCCTTCAGTACCAGAATAAGCACTAATAACTTCATAGTTATTTTTCTTTAATAGTAATTTCAACATTTCTTGAATGTTCTTATCATCTTCTATAACTAATATTTTTTTCATTTACTATCCTCAATAAAGCTTCTCGTAAAGCTTGAAAACGATAAGTATCCATTAATTGTTCTTCACTTAAAGTACGAAAGTTTCTATTATGATAATTAAAAATGGAATAAAAATAAGGTTTTTCAATTGGTTCTGAAATCGTATAAGAGATTTCTCCTTCTGTTTTTCCACTTGTTTGAAAATAAGAGCCATCCTCTCTCATACAAGTTACTACACCTCTATAATAAGCATTTCGATTATCGATTCCTTCTAATTCTCTTAATACTTTTCTAATACATTCATAAGAAGGTAAACTAGGATCTTTACTTCTTTCTCCATCTGCATACCTAGCTGTATAAATGCCTGGCCTACCATCTAATACTTCTACAAATAACCCTGAATCATCCGTAATAATAGTATAAGAAAGAGATTGTTTTTTACAAAAATCATAAATACTTTGAGCTTTAATAAGGGAGTTTTCTTCTAGAGTAGTTCCATTTTCTTCAATATCTCCCAAATTCCAACCAATATCTTTTAAAGTTAATACTTCTATATCTAGATGATTTTGCTCAATTACTTTTTTAATGTCCTCGACTTTTCGATTATTGCTTGTACCAAATATTACTTTCACATTATCACCTTTTCTTTTTTTCTTAATTTACAAATAAAAAATCCTTCATACAAATCAGATGGGGATACAATCAATGTGCCTGATATTTTTGATGGTAAAAAAGGTACCCCTTCTAAACAGGAACTATCTAACGGGATTAATTCAATATCTTTTCTTTTTAAAATAGAATCTATCTGCTTTTCATTTTCTTCTTCTAAAATGGAACAAGTGGAATAAATCATTTCGCAACCAGGCTTTAAAATATCAACTGCTTTTATAAGCAATTGAGCCTGTATTTTTTTTACTCTTTCAATTAGTTCCTCTTTAAAATATTTTTCAATAGAATCTCCATCTAAAGTTCCACTACCACTGCAAGGAGCATCTAATAAAATTCCATCAAAAGAGAAAAAGCTATCTAATTTTCCAGCATCTATTTCTAATACAGTAACTTTTTTAACACCTTGTATTTTTAAATTATATCTTAATCTATCAGCTCTAATTTTATTTTTTTCACAGGCCGTAATCAATACCTTATCTTTAAAAAGAGAAGCAACTTGGGTTGTCTTTCCACCTGGTGCAGCAGCCATATCCAATAGACTTTGACCATCCTTCAAATCTAAAAATAAAACTGGAAGCATAGAAGATAAGGATTGAAGATAAATTTTTCCTTCTTTATAAATATCTAACAGACGAATATCATCTTCCATTTTATCAAAGACGATAAAAGCATCTTGAAACCAAGAAACATTTTGAAATAAGATAGAGGATTCATTTAAAACTTTTTCAACCTCCTCTACTGTTGTTTTTAGTTGGTTGATTCGGAAAGTAACAACTCTCTTTTTTTGATAACCTTTTACAATTTTTCTTGTTAATTCTTCCCCATATTGTTGTGTTAATTTTTCTATAAAAAAAGATGGAAATTCTTTCATACTATCACACTCTTCTTTATTTATTATATCATAAACTCTTTATTATGATATAATGATTTTAAGGTGATGAATATGGAGGATACAAAAACAATAGAAGAACTAGGACAACAACTTATTTTTAGAGAAGATGGTCTTTTAGAAAATAAATATACAGGACTACTTTATCATAGAATATCGGATACAGAAGTAATTCCCTTAAAAAGTCCTCAAAATGGCGCATTTCTTATTCCCAATAGCGATGGAACCTTTCATACAGATTATGATTCTACTACCTATTTATTAGGAAAGAATGGAAATATTATTCCACAGATTGATCCTTATAGTAGAGGTGAATTAGTAAATGTGGATGGAAAACTGATTAGTAAATATACAGGAGCAGAATTTAGCTATGATAGTTCTAGAGAAGTAT
Source organism: uncultured Muribaculaceae bacterium (assembly GCA_964600095.1). Taxonomy (GTDB): domain Bacteria; phylum Bacillota_I; class Bacilli_A; order RF39; family UBA660; genus UBA5578. The sequence goes on along the minus strand of CAZRIC010000039.1, from coordinate 1,146 downwards.
ATATTCCCCACTACATTCCAGATGATTCTTTAGAACCAGCTCACATTGAAGGTGACTACTTAGTTGGCAATACAACAGGAAGAAAATTTGTAATAGATTCTGATGGAACCATTTTAACACCAAGAGAAGAATATATTCGTGAACAACAAAGACAATTCGCAGAAAATCTAAAACAGATAGAAGCAGATGGAGAAATAGATAATTGGATGGATAATGCTACAAAACGAGTAACTGAAAAAGTCACCAAAACACCATTAGAGCTATATATCGAAAATATTAAAAGTCATCCTGAAAGCGCTACTGAAGAAGATTTTGAAAACTTAAAAATACTAATGGAAACAGGAAAACTTCCAGATGAAACAATGGATAAGATTAATAAGAGATTCCAAGAAGGCACTATTGTCAATACTTCTTTAGAAGAATTTCTTAAAAATTTTCACAATGAAAAAGAATTAAGTGATTATTTAGTTTCTATTGGATTACATCCAAATATGGCAATTAAATTACATCAAATAGACTCCTCCTTTTTTGAAAATTTAATGACTGGAGAAAAAAATGCGAATATTGCAATTCATAATAATGGTTCTAAAGTTCAGATTTCTATTTCTACCACTCCAAATAATAGGCAATCTATAGAAATAAATTTTTATCCTAGTGGAAATTTTTCTTTCGTTAGATCTAAACATGATCCACTCTTAGTAAAAAGACTTAGAACAGGTAGTGCTGAAAAGTTTGATGCTAGAATTAATACTGATAATACTTTAGTAATTTCAGAAAAAGATTTTCAACTTAAACTTCATTCCCAAGATGATTTATCTTTCAAAGGAAGTGCTACTACGCAGGAATATCTCATTTTACAAGATGGTACTAAAAAATTAGCTGATAAAAAGGGAGCTGAAGCTATCTGCTATCTAGAAAATGATAAATATTTAGAACCAGTTTCATCTAAAGCAGAACCAGCTAACAATGACGTGGCTTATCAAAACTTTACAAAACTAATATCATTAGGATTTCAAGAAAAATATTTTCAAAAAGAAAAAATTGCTGGCTTAAGTTATGATTTAGAGGGAAATGAAAATATCTTAGAAAATGAATTTCAAGAAGAAATTGTACAAAATAATCCTGTTTTATTATTTAGTGTAAAAT
>CAZRIC010000038.1:6884-8889 GCA_964600095.1 uncultured Muribaculaceae bacterium | reverse complement strand
GAATTTCTTGATATTCTGAATAGCTTTTTATAATTTTACTCTTATATTTTTCAACATCTTCCCTATTTGATAATGTTTCCATATCTAGATTTCCATATTTTAAACTTTCTACTTTATCTAATGTTTTTTCTTTTTTAGGGAAGAACAAAAAGGAAAAAATTATAGTAAATAAAAGAATTACTATAACACTAATTCCTATTATTATCCTATTTTTATTTTTTTTCATAACTACTCCTATTTATAACATTACATTTTTAATAAAACATTCAAAAAGAAGAAAATATTCTTCTCTTTCTACCGAATATATTAATTAATTATTTAAATTAACAAGATTATTACTGATACTAGACCATCCGAAAGTTTTCTTTTCCTCTTGATTAGAAAACAAAAGAAATAAAAATACTATAATAGTAATAACAAATACTATCAATCCTATTACTACAAATTTCGTTTTATTGCTATCCATATAACTCCTCCTATTATTTTTTATATTATACCATAATATTGGATTCTTTAATAGCACCTATTGTTAATAGTTGTTCTTTTTTTATTTTGCCTTCTCGCAGAATTTTTATTTTTCCTTCTTCTACTTTCACAATAGTTGATGGAGTTTCATCTATAATATTTCCATTATCTAAAACGTAATCAACTTTGTTTCCTAAATCCCGTAATATTTCTTCTATTTTAGTAGCATTATTAACACCTGATAAATTAGCGCTTGGAGCAACTATTGGAACACCACTTTTTTCTATTAGTTTTTTAATAATCTCATTATCACTCATGCGAACTGCTATCGTATCTTTAAAAGCAGTTACATTATTAGGAATAGCACTATTTTCTTTCCTTTTTAAAACAATAGTAAGAGCTCCAGGCCAAAATTTTCCCATTAATTCCTTTTCTTTCTCATCAGAAATCTCTGCAATATCCTCTAACATTTGATAATTTGCTATTAATACAATAAGAGCCTTTTGTTCTGGCCGGCCTTTTATTTCATAAATTTTATCTACCGATTTCATTTGAAATGCACTAGTTCCTATTCCATAAATCGTTTCTGTTGGAAAAATAACTATCTTACCATCTTTAAGTGCATTTGCAATTTCTTCCATCTTAGATTCTTTTAACTTTTCTTTGATAGAAATTACTTTCATACTCTACCTCCTAATCTGTTATTACAATATCTACCTTTTGATCATATTTATCTACTGCGATTTTATCTATAATACAGTCTTGATACGATAATCCTATTTTATAGCCTATATAATTACTTAAAAATCTATCGTAATAACCTCCACCATATCCTATTCTAAAATTATTCTTATCAAAACAAATTCCTGGAACAATACAAATACTATTAGAAAAGTCAGTTATTTTTTGATTACTAATAGGCTCAAAAATATTATATTTCCCCAACTTTATTTTTTCTTTACTGATTAAAGAATAGAAAACAATACTTTTTTCTTGTGTTTTAGGAAGTCCTACTATTTTTCCCATAGAAAGAAAATAATCTATTAAAGGTACTGTATCCACTTCCTCCTCTTTTGAAAAATAAAGTAGTATTGTATCTGATTTTAAAACATTAGAATTTCTTATTACTTTAGAAAAAATAATATTATCCTTTTGTTTTTTATTTTTAATATCTTTTCTTTTTAATTTATATATTTGTCTTAATTGTTCTTTAGAATTTTCCATAATACCTCTTTTACAAATTCATAATAGCACAAAATAGAAAAAGAAAAAAGCTCTAAGAAGCTTTTTGTTCTATTAAATCGTAAGGGTAACCCTTTCTATCTATGTGATCTAAATTTAATTGAAAAGATTTAGCTACTTTTAATAAAGCATCATATTCTTCCATAACTGAAGATTGATAATTTTTAATTTCAATTTCTACAAAATATCCTAAATCTTTTACAAAATCTAAAGCGAATTCATATTTATCTTTATAAAAATAAGTTTTTCTTACCTTATCTACTACAGCAATCTTTTCTAACTGTAAAACTTTAAATAT
>CAZRIC010000038.1:0-6874 GCA_964600095.1 uncultured Muribaculaceae bacterium | reverse complement strand
CTAAATTAGTAGAATCATTAATTTCTACTTCATATTCATCACAATGAACATCATACCAGTGTTTATAATTTAATATTTTTTTACCACCACGTTCACCAATGCGTAACCAGTCTACAATTCTTTCTTCGTCTAAAAAAGAATTATGCTTTGGGGAATAGTAAGTATCTAAATGATGAATTTCTTTTAAATATTTCGCTTCTTTTTTTAATAAAAAATCCAAATGTTTAAATTCTTTCTCTGTCAATTTAATTTTCACTTCTGTTTCAATATCTAATTTTTCTATATCCCCGTATAATAAATAAGATGTAGAACAATCTAATACCTCACTAAGACTCATTAAAACATTCAAACTTGGCTCCGTTCTATCAGATTCCCAACTAGATACTGTTTTATCCGTTACATATAATTTATTTGCTAAAAAAGACTGGGTTAAATTTTTCTTTTTTCTCATATCAGAAATTCTTTGACCAATACTCATTTCCATCACCAACTTAAGTATACCATAAGAGTTTTTAATAATTTCTCTACATTTTGTAGAGTAACTATTGCATCTTACTATCTAAAACTTTTTGTAGTTCCTTTAAAGACTTTTTAATATATTTACGATTAATCCCTATTATTGGTATCTCTAAGTGTTTTATTCTATCATACAATTTCTCCATATACAAACCTTTTCTTTTTTCCATTCCATTATTTGTATAAATGTAATTGACACAACAAGAGGGAGATTGCTCTATTCCTAATATTGCTAAAACATCATAGCCATTTTCTATTAATTGAATTATTTCCTCGGAAACTTTATTCGCTAAATCCTCGCAATGTCTATTAAAATCTTTTGTATCATATTTACTAATCCCTTTTGGCTTCCTTATCAAAGAATTCCCAAAACTACTTTCCGCACAAGGCATCTGAATAATGTTAATATCATAATCTAACAATAATTGCATAAACGGTTTTATTGACGATTTCCACTCATATTTTACAATTCCTTGTGCCTGATAAGCCTGAGCCATTAAACAAAATGGTACAAAAACAAATTTTTTACTTCTATTATCCATAAACTTCCCTCACTTTTTATTATACAAAAAAATACTACATATTTCTATGTAGTATTATTCAAATATATATGGGTTATTTATAGTACCATCACCAGATTTAATAAAAGTATCTTCCTTAATATTAATAACTGGTCGTACACCTCTTGTTGATTTTGCGGTTCCTCCACCACTTACCCAACCAGTACCTATCATGGCATGAGCACCAACATAAGTTGGTTGTCCAGATGGAGTCATTGTCATTAAGGTTGCACCATTATAAAGGTAAAAACTTATATTGTGAGGATTATCAAAGGTATCTCCACCAGAAGCATCTGTACCGATAAATCCAACAGAATTAAGAGCTCCCGCCAACAAAACCTCATCTGCTGTGATAGTAGCAACAGGATAAGTTAATTTTGCATTTCCATTGATACTATCAGATACAGTAAAACTATCATTCTTTTGAGCGCATTTTAAAGTAGCATAGGACTGATAAACATTGGTTGTTTTTCCTAATTCTGCTGATACAATTATCCTGTAAAATCCTGCATAATAAGTTACATTATTTGAAAAAGCACCATAGCCCCTTCCAGTATCTATAGAACGTTTTGAAACATTTAAAACAGAAGATATATCTGAATTAGCATACAAAGTTCTATCATTACAAAATAAGCTATCCGCTAAATATTTATTATTAGCAGTAGTATTCAAAGAACTATTTTTATACCAATTGTCAATCGTCGTTTTTAAGGCACTATTCTGTGAATTAGAATGCGCCGAATTATAATTAGTTGCGCCTGCTGTTCCTATCATGTATCCTGCATAAGTATTATCGGTTTGAACATTATTATAAGCAGAAGAACCAATGATAGTACTAGAATCTTCTACACCATTATTAACAGCATTTTTACCTGCATAAATTAATCTTACAGTATTATCACCATTAATACGAATAATACGCCAATAGTATCCAGCAAATTTTACATAATTATTTATTGTAGAACCTCTAAAGTAATAACTAGTCCCATAATTATCTGGTGCAGTACAAAATTTTCTTCCTGTTTCTATAGCATTTAATTTTGTGTAATTTCCTACTTTTGTTGGACAACCATCAGTTACTTTATTATTAGCTAATAGTATTTCATAAAATTTGAATATTCTATCTATTGTTATATCTTCTGTTACATTGATAACAGATAAAATATTAGTATTATAAGTATATTGATTACTACCAGTAAGTTTTACTTTAGATGGAACATCTGAAACAAACGCAATTTCTAAATTATCTCCATCCATTACTTCTTTTGGATAGTTTGTAATATTCTTAATATTAGTATATACGATTTTATGAAATCCTCTAAAATCTACTTCTAAATTAAAATCATAATTTAATTTAGAAGAGTCATAACCATTTTCATTATATTTAATTGTTAAATATAATTCTTTTTTAGCTCCTAATATACATTTATTATTTGTATCGCAAATTTTATCTTTTAAAGTATAATCTTGCAATTCATACGATAAATTACTTGGTAATCCTGTGATATCAAAAATTCCCATTTCGACATTTCCAAAATTAGTTACTTCTATTTTATAAGTAATAGAAGAATCTTGATTCGGTAAATATATACCTGCTTGTAAACTATGGACATTATAATCTTCATAGCTAGAAATTACATCAGAAGTATAATTACTAACCTGAATACCAGTTACACGAATATTTTCTGATAATCTAACACTAACTTCTGCATTATCAATTAATAATGGAGATTGAAAAGCAGAAAATCCAATACTTAATAAGCATATTGTAATTAAAATAAGAGATGCTGATAAGTAACGCACTTTATTATTTTTCATATTCTATTTCTCCAAGTCAACAGCTTTAACAGTTAAAAGGAAAATATCATTATTGTGTTTAATATAAAAATATGCTTTATGATGTTTTACCAAAGAATAATACATAATTGGTAACTTTAAATTATCTCTAACGTCTAGTAATTCTTCAAACTTTTTAATTTTAATAACATTGTTATTTGTTAAGTCTGGACAAGAAACAGTTTCTACTACTAATCTATCATACTCTGATAAAATCTTGTTGATATATTTATCAAAATTAGAGCTTCTAACTTTTAATAATGATAATAATCGAATGATTTTAATAAAACTAATAATACTAAAAATAAATAAAACAATAGAAATCACTAATACAGTCATGTCTTCTATAGCTACTTCTGATTGCGCTAAAATCTGATTAGATTCATTAAGATTTGTATAATCCATTTTAATTTGAATAGCCTTTTCAGATAATGGAATCGTAATTGCTAATTCTACTGTATCATTTAAATCAAATTTTGTTTCTCCTGCTGCATTTTTCTTATCAACTTTTAAATATACTTTTAAATAACTGGTTGTATCAATTGCATAAGACATTTTAAAGTCATTTGCTAAACGATTATAATAGTCATAGTCAATAGATATATTTTCTTTTATTTCTTTTGATTTATCTTCTACCATACTTATCTTTTTATTATTTAAAAGATTATATTCTTTTTCAAAATAAGTATTTTCACCTGATTCATCAGCAATAATTAATTTTCCATAAATACCATAAGAAAAATCTAGATTAGATAAAGTATCTATAGAAAATAAATAATTAAAATCTATGTTAATCGTATCAATTAAACTAGCAATATAAGCCATATCTTTTGATAAATAAGGAGTATCATAAAATTCATTTTCTTTTAAATAAACTTTATAATCTAAGCTACTTTTTTCCGTATAACGAATATTTTCTTCTTTACTAAAATTAATTGATTCTATTAAATAGAAAAAACCAAGACTAAAAAAGGAAATAAATATTAAAATATTTATTAATAATCTAGTATTATAACCAATATAAACAGTTTTCTTTAATTCATGAGGCTCTAATGTTTGCGTTACTTCTACCTTAAATTCTTCTTCTTTTTTCTTTCTCATGTTACCTCCTATAACTCATTCAACCAAACAGTTGGAAGGCCAATATAAGATATTTTATGATTAACAATTCCTATAATCATATCTTCTTCTACTGTCCAATTATCTTCTTTTGCGTTAGCATCTCCCTTTGTATAAAAATAATACTTTCCATCTTGTTTTAAAATACGATTTAATCTATGAACAATAATAATGCCGTCGTATTTATAAGCAATTACTTGCCCCTGTTCAAGTAAATCATAATTTTTATCTATCTTTTCAATAATTACTACATCACCTCTATAAATGTTAGGTGACATACTATTACTTGCTACTGCTACTGCATAATAATGAAAATATCCTGAGACAAAATAGATAAGAATTATAATAATAGCAGTTGGAATAATTAACGGCAATATTCTTCTCTTACTATAGTCTCTAGAAACTTCTTTATCTTTTTCTTTTTCATAAAAAGAATAAACTTTATAACCTAATGCGATTGGTAATAAAAACTGAACCATAGAGCTTATATATTCGCTCGGATTTGGAACAATTGGCATTAAATAACTATATAAATTAACAATAATTAAATAAAAGATTACCGGTTTATATCCTGCTTTTTTACTAATATAAGTACATACAATATTAGTACTTATAGCAGGCAATAAGGAAAGCGCAATAAATAGAAAAGATTCATATTTAGAAGCGAAATTATTATAATAAATAGCATTACTGATATCTAGAAATATAAATAATATGCAAGTAGTTACTAATAATAATTTACTTCCTTCTGCCTTTTGTAAAATCATATATCGAGCAATTTCCTTCAAAATAATAATTAATATAATCGGTATAATATAGTTTGATAATCCATACCAATTAAAATAATTTTCTGTTCTTGCAAAAGTAATGATAATACCAGAAAGATAATACAAAAGGAAAAATACTAATAAGAAAATGGTCATTTCAAATAAGATATCTTTTACATAGCGATGTCTATCTTTTTCAAATCCAAAAAACAATTTAAAAATACCTAAAAGAACAATTAATACCAAAATTAAATTATATCTACTTAATATACTTGATACAAAACTATTTAAGATTAAAGCAAAAAATAAAATAATTTGTAATAGCAATAATTTTTTATAGCTCTTTTTCATTTTTTACCTCCAAAATAGTCTTGTGCAAATATAGGAAAGGCGCAAAGCATAATTGTGCCTCTCACTATAGACTAATTATTTGAACCATAATTCAAAGTAATATCTCCAAATTCAACAGAGAAATCTCCGTCTGCTCTTGCACCATTTGCTGCATATTCAATTGTTACTGTAACTAATTCAGAATTATCTTTAAGTAATTTATGATTTGATACAGATGCAACTGAAGAATTTGTTTCTACTTCTGATCCTACTTTTACTTTTAATGAAATATCATTACAAGCAGTTTGTACTTGGCTATCAGTAGTTCCTTCTCCAGCAGTACATACTCTTGGAGATGTTCCAGAACTTGCATTTCCAAATGTAATAGATTTTAAGAATGCATCATATTTTCCAATATTTGAAGCATAGAATGTATATACTACCTTTTGACCTGGAGCAGTAAAAGTAGCTCCTAAATTTGTAATTCTTGGTCCCGTAGTATTAGAAATAGTACCATTTGCTGCCTCTAAATTTGCAGGAGTTACAACACCTACTACTGGATCTGTTAATACTTCTGCACCACCAGTAATATCGTTAGATGAGAATACAACTTTAAAATCACTAGGATTTGGCTGTACTTTAGCACTAGATCTTATCGTTAATGTTTGTGAGAAAGCTGCAAAACCAACTGATAGGCCGATTGCTGATACTAAAAGTGCTATAATTGCAAGTATTTTTGAACTTCTATTTTTTTCCACAACTTCACCTCCTTTTTTCAGTGTACAACGATTATTTCTCTATTTTATTTATCATACACTATCCATATAACATTATAAAGTCTTTCCAGCAAAACTATAAGAGTCTTGCAAGATACTTATATATAAAAAAACAGTAGAAATTCTACTGTTTTTTTTGATTTGGGTACTCTAATACTTTCTCCTTTGGCTTAGAACTCGTTAATGTTAAAGTAATTGGTGATGAAGAATCTATAGCTGGTTGTGTTTCACTGCTTACTTGGTCAATGTCTAAATATTCTATTCTTTCCTCAATATGTCCTGCTTGATTCAATCCTTGTAAATATACTTCAATATCTTTATTTAATGAAGCAAAAATATCCGCAGATAAATTAGAACGTCTTAATTGTTCCATATTTTCTACAGCAGCATCAACATTTCTATCTAGCAAAGATTGAAATAGATGCATAACATTTTGAGATAATTCCAATGACTGATTTTCCGTACTTCTTCCTTTTCCTAAAGCAAGCTCTGAACCTACTAAAGGAAGTAAATCATCTCTAGCCATTTCTAAGGCATTAATGGTAATAAAATGATTTACAATTGCTTGATTAACTTTTAATAATTCCTGTTGCATTAAATGATTAGTAGTTGCAAATCTATTAGCCTTATCTGTCATAATTTGTAATCTCGAACTTGCTGTTAAAAATCTAGAATATTGTTCATCATTATGAGGATCTAATTGTGATAATTCTTCTTGAATTTTAGCAACCATATCGCTAGAAACAACATAATGGGAACGATTCTTTCTTCTATATACTTCTATATATTTACGAATAGCATCATACCCTAATAACTCTTTAGACAAAGTAGATATATTACTATCAATAGCTGTTTTTAATTCCTCAACAGCATCTGGATTAAGTACATATTTTGGAGTTTCTTCCTCTACGGAAACAGAAAAGAGTTTTGAAAACCATCCTTTTTTAGGTTCTTGTTTTGTTTCTTGCTT
>CAZRIC010000037.1:6286-8931 GCA_964600095.1 uncultured Muribaculaceae bacterium | reverse complement strand
TAAATCAATATACTTTTTTTCTAGAAATTCTTCTCCCTTATAAAAACCATCATTCAGTATCATAGAAAGAAAATGACTGAAGTCTGAAACATTAGAAAATACTCCTGCATGTCCAGCGACTCCATTTAAAAAGTCTGTTTTTTCATCATGAACAGTCCCGCAGACAAGACCTCTCTCTTTTGTTAATTCCATTGGAACACATCTACTTTTATCAATAGGATTATAACTAGTATCTTTCATTTCTAATGGTTCAAAAATAAGAGTACGAGCTAAAACATCTAAAGATTTTCCTGATATTTTCTCAATAATAAACCCTAATAAAATAAAATTTACATCAATATATTTTACGTCTTCTCCAGGAGAAAACATCAACTCTACTTTCTCAATAAATTCCTGTTTATCTGTTAAATGAAATTTATCAAAAGTAGGTTTCAATCCTGATGAATGTGTAAGTAGATGAAGTATTTTAATATTCTTATAAGGAAATTCTGGAATATAATCTTTTACAAAATCTTCTAGTTTTATTTTTTTATCCCGAATTAAAAAAGATATCAAAGTATTCGTAACAAGTAATTTCGTAATACTTGCAATGTCATACAAATTATCCAACTGATTTTTTTCTTTTTTAGGAATTAAAGACTTATAACCAACACTACCAAAAATTGTTTCTTGTTTAGTTATAATTCCATAATTACATCCTGGAAATATCTTTTTTTCTACTAATGTATTTAAGTATTCATTTAATTCTTCTTTCATTTTCATCACAAAATTATTTTAACATAGTTTTCACGAAATAAAAAGAACCTTAGGTTCTTTCTATATATGTTTTTCATAAGGTCTTTCTGTTTTTACTTCACTAGTCTTATATTCTGTTAATAACTCTACTCTTCCATTAGATACAGCAATATCAAAGCCATTTTCATAGCGGGATTTCAATTTTTCAATATTAAGACGAGCTGCTTCTTCAATGGATATTCCTATTTCATGATTAACAATAGCAGTTAATGTTAACACAAAAGAAGCACTACCACTAATAACATCATCTTTTCCTTCTGCATATAGCAACTTGCAAGCTAGTGAAACTAAATCTTTCCAAAAGATATCAAAATCATATTCTGTTACAAAATTGTCTAAAGCAGATAATAGGTGATAACTAGATTTTTGTTGATAAAGACATTCTGGATCTTTTCTTTTTACACATTTTTCTATTTCTTCAGATGTTATAGAGGTAGCAATAGATGGAACTCTTCTTTTTTTATTTAATAAATAATCTCCTATTTCTTCAAAAGTAATACCATAAGAATCACTTAAGGAAGCAGCAATATACCACATAATATCGCCTGCTTCGATTGCTAAATTCTTACGAATTTTTTCTTTATTTTCCTCTGTTAATTCATGAGTTTTATACTTTTTAAAAGAATCAAAGAATTCCCCTAATTCACCAATAAGTCCTAATTCTCCATTCATCCTTTTAATTTTATTTGAACCAAAATTTTTCATTGTTCTTAATGCCTGTTCCCCATATTCTTTAAATGTTAAATGGGTAGTATCTACAAAAGCAACCATCTTTTGACCTAAGCAACCACCTTTACAACAAGCAAATTGTGGACACTTCATACATTCCTCTGAAAATTCCATTTTATATTTTCTAATAGATTCAAAATATGGGGACGTATAAATATCGCCTAAAGAAGTCTCATAGATATTTCCTCCACTACCTAGATAATTAAAATACTTCATCGCATCACAAGGATAAACATTACCATCAAATCCTACTATCATAGTCTTATCAGCAGCCGTACAAGGTGTATAACTAATTCCTAAATAATTCCATGGACTTCCAAGTCTTAACTTATCTCCATACATTCTTTTCCAATATTCAATATTCTTTTTCAAAGATAATGTTTCTTCTTTAGATAATAATAAAGTTCTATCTCCTCTTCCATGAGGAACAAAACGTAAAAGAGAAAAGCTAGAAGTTTTCTTTTCTGGTAAAGAAAAAAACAAATCCAAAGCTTCTTGAATATTAAAATAAGTCACTCTTGTAACAGCATGATGAACACCTAATTTAATATCAGTTTCCTGCAACAATTTTGGAAAAAAATTCTGTAACTTTTTAAGATTAACTGCTCCATCTCTTGTTAATTGCCATGTTGTTGAATAAATCATTTCACTTAATCCATAAAAAGTAAGATTTTTAATCTGTTCAATTGTCTCATCATTAGGAGTAGCCATTGTATAAATTTTACTTTTCATTCCTTGCATTGTCGCATAATCTATAACTTCTTCTAAATTAGGATATAAAGTTGCTTCTCCTCCAGTAAAAACAATAGAACTAGCCCCTAATTCTTTTGCTTCCTTAATAATTCTTTTAACAGTAGATGGATTCATTGAAATATAATTTTTATTAATAGCATTACTAGAACAATGAATGCACATTCTCTCACAATGTTCTGTTAATTCTATTTTAACTTCCTTTAGCACATAATCACCTCAAATGATTTTATTATAGCAAATTGTAAATAAAAAGAAAAGTTGTTATAATATTTTTGGTGATTTTATGAAATCTATATCTCAAAAAGTAATATCAACTATAGAAATTCAAAAATCAAAAACCTTTCAAGAACAAAGAGAGATAAAAGAAA
>CAZRIC010000037.1:0-6276 GCA_964600095.1 uncultured Muribaculaceae bacterium | reverse complement strand
TCAAAATTTATTTGTGTATTAATTCCTCTTCAAACTGTTGAAGAAGAAAAAGAAGAATTAGAAAAAATAAAAGAAGAATATAAAGGAGCAACTCATTATTGTTACGGATATATCTATGACCAAATAAAAAGATTCTCTGATGATGGAGAGCCTAGTGGTACTGCTGGCATGCCTATCTTAAACGTTTTAGAAAATCACTCTTTAAATCATATTTTAGCTGTTGTAATAAGGTATTTTGGTGGAATAAAATTAGGTGCTGGAGGATTAGTTAGAGCTTATACGAATAGTGTAGTTGAATCTTTAAATAACTGTCAAAAAATAGAACTTATTATGGGAATAAAAGTAAATATTCAGTTTTCTTATCATCAAGAAAAAAATATTCAAAATATTATTTCTCCCTATCCAGTTTTAGAAAAAAAGTATGGAGAATCCATATCCTATATTTTATTTTTGCCACAAACCTATTTGGATAAATTACAAAATTATTCTTTTCAAATATTAGAAGCAAATGTCTTAGGTGAAGAAAAAAAAGCCTAAGCTTTTTTTAATTTAACTTCATCTCTTACGAGTGCAATAGAAGCTGATATTATTAAGATAATACCTACCCCTGCTAAGAAAAGAGGCTTAAAACCGCAATCATCAGCCGTACAATACTCTATATTTTGATATTCTACTATTCCCTTAATTGTTAAAATAATTCCTATTAAAATAAAAATTAGCATGAATACTTTTCCAATTGGGAATTCTTGCTTTACTACAAATTCCTTTTCTTCTTCCTTCTCCTCTTCTGGACGTTCTATAACCATATGACAGATAGGGCATGATTTTTCATCATCTTTAATAGTTGTTCCACAATTTGGACAACGTAATTTCTTCTTTCTTCCCATTTTATCACCCTTTACATTTTATACAATCCTATTCTAGATTCATTATACCATAATTTCTAATAAAAGAATACAAAAAAAGAATTGATAAAAATCAATTCTAAAGGACATATTATTTTCCTTCCATTTGTTTTGCAACTTCTTCAGCAAAGTTTTCTTCTCTTTTTTCCATTCCTTCACCAACTTCAAAACGAGTCATTGAAACAATAGAACCTCCATTATTTTGTACAAATTTAGCAACTGTCTCTTTATTTTCAGCTTTAACAAAAATTTGATTTTCTAAACATACTTCTTCATAGTATTTATTAACTTTTCCAACAAGAATTTGCTCAATTTTATCTGCTGGTTTTCCTTCATTAGCAAGTTGTTCTCTCATGATTTCTTTTTCTTTTTCTAATACATCTGTTGGAACATCACTAGATTTTACATAACTTGGTCTCATAGCTGCTGCATGCATTGATACATCTTTAGCAACTTCTGAAGAAGCTCCTTTTACTACTGTTAAAACAGCAATTTTTCCACCCATATGAATATAGTCACCAAATGCTTCATCATCTGATTTAACAATTCTTTTAAATCTTCTAAAGCTTAATTTTTCGCCAATCTTTGCAGTTTTATTAACGATTAAGTCATTGATAGTTCCTTCACTAGAAGATAACTCTAAAACTTCTTCATTTGTCTTAACATCATTCTTAAGAATACTTTCAAGAATTTCTTCTACCATAGAAGTAAACTCTTCATTTTTAGCAACGAAGTCTGTCTCTGAATTTACTTCTACAATGGCAGCTACATTACCTTCTATTTTAATAGCAGCGATTCCTTCAGCAGCAATACGATTTGCTTTTTTTGCAGCTTTAGAAATTCCTTTTTCTCTTAGCCAATCTACAGCTGCATCTAAGTTTCCATCTGTTGCTTCTAATGCTTTTTTACAATCAAGCATTCCTGCTCCTGTCTTTTCTCTTAATTCTTTAACTAAACTAGCACTTATCATAATATTCCTCCTCTTATACAAAATAAAGATGATTAAAAATCATCTTTAATAATTTATTTTAAAGCTTCTAATAATTCAGCTTTTTTCATTGTAGAATAACCTTTTACTTCTTTAGCTTTTGCTAAATCACGAAGTTCTGAAACTGTCATACTTGCTAAATCTTCTTTAGCTTCGGCTTTTTGTGGTTCAACAGTTTTCTCTTCTTTTGGCATTTTTGGCTCTTCTTTTGAATCTTTTTCTACTTTATTAAATGATTTTTTATTATTACGATCAAATGGTTTTTTCTCAAATGTTCTTTTTTCTTCTTTTCTTCTTACAGATTCAACAGCACGTTGCATAATATCTGTACCATTTTCATCTGTTTTTCCACTAACGTAGTCTGTAATATGTCCACCATTAGCTTCAATAATAGCATTATTCATAACACCAATAATTAATTTTACAGCACGAATTGCATCATCATTAGCTGGAATTACATAATCTACCATATCTGGATCACAGTTTGTATCTACAATACCAAATACTGGAATATTTAACTTTCTAGCTTCACGAATAGCAATCTCTTCTTTAGATGGATCTACAATAAACATTGCTTGTGGTAATTTATCCATATTACGAATACCACATAATAGTTTATCTAATTTAGCATATTCTTTCTTTAACCCTACTACTTCTTTTTTAGGTAATACATCAAATACACCAGTTTCTTCCATCTTTTCAATTTCTTCTAATCTTTTAATTCTCTTTCTAATTGTTTTGAAATTAGTAAGAGTTCCACCTAACCATCTTTCAGTTACATAATAAGAATCACTCTTAAGTGCTTCTTCTTTTGCTGCTTCACTAGCTTGTTTTCTAGTTCCAACAAAAATAGTCTTTCCACCATTTTTTGCGATTTCATAAAGTGCAGCATAAGCCTCTTCAATCTTCTTAGCTGTCTTTTGTAAATCAATAATATAAATATCATCTCTTGAAGTAAAAATATACTCTTTCATTTTTGGATTCCATCTTTTTGTCTGATGTCCAAAATGAACTCCTGCTTCTAGCAATAAATTCATTGATACTACTGCCATATTTTACACATCCTTTCGTTCTTTCTTCCATTTATCTCGACTCATAACACCACCATTAGGCACTCGGCATTACAATCCATAAATGTGTTTTTTCAAAAAGCCATTATTATTATATCACAATATTTCCTTTTTTCAACCATTTTTATATCTCTTTTTTCGAAAAAAACTAGGTTTTATCCCAGCTTTTTTATCTACTTTTTCCATTTACATTAACTTCTTCATAAGATTCATTGTAAGTAGTTTGTTTTTCTAATAGTTTCATAACTTTTAACTTCAATTCATATTCTAAAAGTTCAATTTTTTGAACCATTAAAAGCGTATATTCCTCTCCTAAATACTTTTGATATTTGTAGCGAATAATATCTTTATAACGACTTAATTCCCCTAATATTTCATTTAATCCGTTACCATCTTCTGAATCAGAATCATCATCAATTACATCAATAATATATTGAAGATATAAGTCTAATTTCTTCTTAATTTTTCTTTTCAATAATTTTTCAACAAAAGTTCTTTTAATAATAACTAATTTATTAACTACTACCCCATCATACTGCATTTGATTCTTAGGAGTAATATTAAAACCCTCACTGATTTTTTGATAATCAAAATAGACAACATCTCCTGGTTGAGTCTCTCTTACTATATTGTAATATTGTCTATTTGTCATAAAAATCATCTCTCTTCTAGCAAATCAGGTCTTTTTTCTCTTGTCTTTCTAAGTTGCTCTTCATAACGCCATTTACGAATATTTTCATGATGACCAGATAAAAGAACATCTGGCACTTTCATTCCTTCATAATCTAAAGGTTTCGTATAGACTGGATAATCTAATAAATTTTCATGAAAAGAATCTTGAATATGAGATTCCTCCTCAATCACTCCATCTAGCAGTCTTACAACACTGTCAATAACTACCATACTAGGAATTTCTCCTCCTGTCAAGACATAATCGCCAATACTAATCTCTTCATCTACAAAAGAACGTATTCTTTCATCAAATCCTTCATAATGTCCACATACTAAAATTAAATGAGAAAACTTTGCTAATTCATAAGCATGTTTCTGTTTATAAGGCTTTCCTTGTGGTGTCATTAATAACACTCTTGACTCTGGTGTTCTTAAATCTTTAATGGCATCACAAATTGGCTGTGGCATTAAAACCATTCCAGCCCCTCCACCATAGCCATAATCATCTACTTTATGATGAGGATCTTTTGAATAATCTCGAAAATTAATGATATTAATTTCTACTTTATTTGATAATCGTGCTCTTTTTATAATAGATTCTTCTAAAATACCCTTAAACATTTCTGGAAATAATGTTAATATATCAATCTTCATCCAATAGTCCCTTCATATAACGAATTTCTAATTTTTTCTTAGATAAATCAACACTTTTAATAAACTCATCCACATTTGGAATCATATGTTTACTACCATTTTTTACTACTAAGATATCATGAGCATTAGTTTTAAGAATGCTATCAACATGACCTATATGATTATCATTACAATATACTTCTAATCCAATTAAATCTTCATCTAAATAACCTTCATACTCAATATCAGAACGATTTACATACATAGGCTCATTCTTATAAATAATAACATCATCTATATGATTTTTATCTTTAAAAGTAACCATATCATAATTCTTATGTACACGGTGTGTATTAATAACTTCTTCTTTATGATTCTTACCAATATAACATTTTCTATCGGTCATAAAAACAGTGTCTTTAAATTTAAAGTCACTAACAATTCTAATTTCTCCTTTTAATCCATGGGTATTGACAATATCTCCCACATATATATAATCCATACTACACCTACTTATCTAATTCATACATAAGAATACTTGCTGCTACTCCTACATTTAAACTCTCACATCTCTCATCCATATCGATATAAGCAAAAGTATCACAATAGCTCGCTACGGCATCACTCATACCATTTCCTTCATTACCAACTATTATAGCAAATAACTTTCTTTTTTCAACATTTTTTATACTTACTCCACCAGTTACTTTAGTGCCCATAATAGAATATCCCATTTTTTTTAGCTGAGGTAAAATCTCCAATAAATCACCAACAACAATATTTATTTGAAATAATAAACCTTGTGTTGCTCTTAGAACCTTCTCATTATAAACATCAACTGTATCTTTACTTAGTAAAATAGTATCTATATGAAAAGCTACTGCACTCCTTATAATAGTTCCTAAATTTCCTGGATCTTGAATATTATCTAAAACCATTACTTTTCCGAAAATTTCTTTGGTATCTAATTTTTTACAAACTCCCATAATTGGTTGGGGTGTTTCTAATTCTGATAAATAGGAAAGAATCTGATTAGATACAACAATAGTATCAATATCTAATGAAAACGATGTTTCTTTCCTTATAATTAGAGTTTTTAAAAAGCCTTTTTTATAAGCTTCTAAAACGAGATGTTCTCCTTCTATTAAGAAAAGATTCTCCTTATCACGATATTTCTTGCTACGTAATTTTTTTAAATCTTTAATGGTTTGATTTTCTAAAGACTCAATATATTTCATTCAATTCCTTGTGATTGTGAACTACATTTATTAGGATCATCCTGTAAAGTTACATTTTTATCCTGAAAAGAATACTCTAAATTTTTACCATTTCTTTTTATTTTTATATATGCTTCCTCATATGGTTCTGCTTTTTTAGGATCCTTTAAATCTAAATCAACATATCCTTTTGCTTGTAAAGTTTTTATGGAAATACAGATATATTCCCCACTTGTTGGTAAATATTTGACATTATCAATATCAGAAGCCCAATCTTTTGCCGCCAATATAACATTATTTTTTTGAGTATTTGATAGTTCATCCTTACTATTTTTAATAACACCTGTTACTGCTGGAACAGCAACTAATGCTAATAAACCTAAAATTACAATAACAGCTATTAATTCTACTAGTGTAAAACCACGTTCTTTCATATTCTCACCTAGTACAATTATAACATATATAGTTTTTTTTTCAATAAAATTGTGTTATTAAAAGACATTTGCTGTACACAAAAAAAGAGATTACTCTCTATATTCAAACTCATAATCTAGAATTTTGACAGTATCTCCGTTTTGAATCCCCATTTCTTTTAGTTTATCATCAATTCCTAGCTTTCTTAATTTATTAGAAAATCTCAAAAAAGCTTCGTCTGTTACAAACCAGGTCATCTTATAAATCTTTTCTATCTCTTCCCCTTTAATAACATAGACATTATCAGATTCCTTATAAACTTTAAATGGTTGTTCCTCTTTGAACTTATAAAGTACATGGCTTTCAAATTTTTCTTC
>CAZRIC010000036.1:0-9091 GCA_964600095.1 uncultured Muribaculaceae bacterium | reverse complement strand
CGAACTCTCATTATTATTTTTTCTACTGATAATGACGATGCTTCAGAACCTGGTAAAAAGATTATAACACTTGATGAAGCAGCGTCATTAGCTAATAAAAAAGGTATCAAGGTATTTGGAATTGGAACAAAAGGAATCTATGATAACAAGGAAAATGAGTTTAAGCATGCCATAGAAAGTAATGGTGGCAAATATTATAGTGAGGGTAAAGAGTCAACGGAAAGTATTATAAATGATATTGAAAAAACTAGTAAATCACTGTTGCCTGGACAAGTAGAAACGAAAAGAATGGACATACCAGAAATACCATTTATTTTGTTATTATTATCTACTGCAAGTTTTATTCTATTAAATAAGAAGGTGAAATTATGAGATCTTTTCCTATTTTACCTATATGGTTAATGTTTATTATTTCTGGAGTCCTAATTTTCTTTATTATCAGAAAAAACAGAGAAAAATCTTGGATAAACAAATCTACTATAATAGAAGTAAGTATGGTGATTCTTTTATTTCTTATCAATTTAAGAATAATGACTCCTTCAGGAAAGGCTCAAACTGCAGCAAATAATTTAGATGTTATTTTTGTAATAGATAAATCCATTAGTATGATTGCTAGTGATTATCAAACAAAGCCTAGATTAGACGGTGTAAAAGAAATATGCAATTATATAATTGATAACTTAGAAGGTGCAAAATTCTCCATTATTACTTTTGATAATAGTTCTAGTATTATAACTCCCCTTACAAGGGATTCTATTATGACTAGAGAAGCTATTGACATTATTCAAGTAAAAGCAGAATGGATGTCTTATGGCTCTACTTTAAATGCTCCTATGGAGAATATGTTAACCGTTTTAAAAAGTTCTAAAGAAAAAGAAGACAGAGTTAGAATTCTTTTTTATATAAGTGATGGAGAAATTACTAGAGAAGATGGACAGGTTGCTTCTTTTGAAGCTATAAAAGAATATCTCGATAATGGAGCTGTATTAGGATTTGGAACCGAAGAAGGCGCTACTATGTATATAGGAGAAGATAAGTCACTTGCAGATGATTATTATGATGGATACATGTATGATACGCTAAATGGTAAAAAAGCTATTTCTAAACTAGATGAAAAGAACTTAAAAAAAATTGCAAGTGATATGAATGTTGATTATATTCTTATTGAAAATGTCAAAGATATCCATTCAAAAATTAAGGATATTAAAAAGGTAACTAGTTCTAACTTTGAAAACCTAAATAAATCTTCTTACGAAGATACCTACTACTTTCTCATCATTCCATTACTACTTTTATTGCTTTATAATTTCAAAGAATATAAAGGAGAATACAAATGAAAAAAATAATGAAAATTTCTATTATAATTAGTATTCTTATATTTTTAAAAGTGTTTTCATCATTTATCATTAATGAAATATCTATTTCCAACTACTACAAAGGAAATTATGATACTGCTCCTATGAAAGTTCTTTATCTTCTTAATGTAAACGAACCTTATATAGTTTATTACAATCATGGAAATATTTTATATCAACAAGAAAAATATGAAGAAGCTATTGAAAAATACTCTAATGCATTAGAGAAGAATCCTCCTAAAAAAAGAGTATGCGATATTCAAATTAATTTAGCTCTTTCACAAGTAAAAACGATAGACTTCAAAGATAAAGAAACTGCTTTAAAGCAATTAAAAAACACTAGGCAAGTACTCTATAACAATCATTGCGCTGATCCTAATGATTCTAGCGGAGAAAGTAAAGAAGCTGAAGAATTAGAAGAAGAAATAAAAGAAATAGAAAAAGAAATGGGTGGTGAAGAGGAAGATCCAAATAGTGGTGGTAAAGATAATGATGGAAAAGACAATAACAAACCAGATGATCAAAAAGATAAAGAAACAGAAGAGAAATTAAAAGAGCAAAGAAAAGAAGCTAATGGAAGTAGACAAGAAACGATTGATCAATATAAAAATAAAACAGACTATGGATACTTTGGAAAAAGATGGTAAAAAAACAAATTGTTAAACAATTTGTTTTTTTTATCATTTTTCATTCTTATACAATTTTTCATATTTCATTAATAAATTAATAAATTTATTCCAATTAGCAGGTACTTCCCCTTTTCCCTCTCTTATTTTCTCTTCATCAAAACTTTCTTTTATTTTCCACATAATATCTTTCGTTCCAGTATAAGATTCTTGCCAATTAGAAGTTAAATCTCGATAGTTACTTAATAAATCAAGATAATGAGAAAGATCTATTCTCTTATAAGGAGCTTCCTCTTTATCCGTTAAGAAAAACTCAAATCCATTTTCAGTAGAACAAAAAGAAAAACTATAATATAAATTTCCTTTTTTGAATTTTCCCATTATCGAATCTGTTGGAATAGGATTAGGGCGATTTGGAACTCCATATACTTTCTGTGGAATATTATTTGCTGGATTTATATCATATTTTGCTTCCACATTTGAAATAGTAAAATCAGCATAAGGATTTTCTTTTTCAAAATCTATTTCATACTTTTCTGGAAGTGATGGAAAATATTTTTTGAATAGTTTCTTTACTTCTATATAATTTTTTGGGAAAGCATTAGATCCATTATATTCTTTTTTTTCTTGTTCAAAAGAAATTGTCCATTGTGTACCATCTAAAACATCAAAATTATTATATTCTAAATTCCAATCTGCCATTTCTTTTTTTACTAAATTAATGAATTCCTGATACTCTTTTTCAGTTTTTTCCGCTATTTCTAAATAAGGATCTGAAGAAATAAAATCTTCACAATATGTTTTAAATAGAAAACGGTTGTCATCTAACTCTATAGAATAGCAAAAATTAGGTCCACCATATCCACCTTCATAAGCTTTAAAAACTTCATCTGATTTTTCTTCTAAAAAAATTGGTGGCCCATAAACTATTTGTGGAACATTCTCTTCCTCTTGTATATTGTACTTTTTTTCATCAAACATTTAATATCACTTCCCTCTCTATTCTTCCTTTAATATTTCTTTAATACAAAAATTAGGAACTCTATCATCAAAATTAAAAGTATGAAAAGAATCACCTAAGCAGTATTTCCATTTAGAACATTTACTACACTTTTCACATTTTGTTCTATCATCTGTTCTAAATATTTTAAATTTATTCTCCCATACCTCTACAAAACTATCTGTTTTAATATTTCCTTGAATAAATTCTTTTCTTCTTTCCACATTAGGACAAATAAAGATATCTCCATTACTTAAAATACTAGCAACATATAACCCCGCTATGCAGTAAAAATAAGTATCTCTAAGTTCTTTTTCTAAAGATATATCTAAATAATGACTACATCCATACTCTACATTCATGATATTTTCTTCTCTTTTTTCCTTAATAAATTGAAATAAATATTTATAGTCTTCCTTATCTAATAGGATTTCTTGATTATTCTTTGCCCTACCAATCGGATCTACATTAATAACACGCCATGACACAATTTTTAGTTCTTTCATTAATTCATAAATTGCTTCTAATTCAGCAAGATTTTTCTTATTAGCAACTGTTGTAACTTGTACAATCTTGATAGAAGGAACTTTTTGTAGTTTCTTTATATTACGAATAATTGTATCGAAAGAATTAGGAACTCTTCTAAAACTTTCATGTGTTTCTTTTAATCCATCAATACTAATCGATATCGTTTCCATATTGGTGTGATTCATTTTTTCTAATATTTCATCTGTAATCAACATTCCATTAGAAGTCATTCCCCATCTAAAACCAAGATTATTAGCATATTCCATAATATCAAATAAATCTTTTCTGACAAGAGGCTCGCCACCTGTAACATTTAAAAGAATTTCTTTAGCATCGTAATGTTGGGAAATATCTAAGAGAGCTTTTTTTAATTCCTCTGCACTAATTTCATCTTGAGATATTTTATCACCACAACTACTTCCGCAATGTTCACATCTCGCATTACATCTAGATGTTACTTCTAAAAATAAATCCTTTAAAATTGGCTTTTCATACAACTTTTGACGATATTCATAAAGCTTATCTAGATTTTTTAATTTTATTCTTTTTATCTCATCATTCATTATGCACCTTATTCATAAAACTTAAATTGTTCCAATACTGATTTATTTTGTTGTCTTATCTCATCCTCTCGATCTAATTCATCTAGCTTCGCATCTATTCTTCTAATAAGATCATCCACTTCTATTTTTTCTTTTGGTTTCTCAAAAGGATTTGGTTGTTCTTCTTGAGAATGGTTATCCACAAACTGAATTAAGTCAAATATTTTCTCTTTTTCTTTATTTAATTCTGGATATTCAATCTCATTTTGTTCAAATGGAACAGTTGCAAATTCTTTAACGAAAATTTCCTTACTAGTACCATTAATAAATTCTACACTATTATTTTGAATTGTCACAATGTCACATAATTTACTTAAATAACTACTGTATCTTGTTTCCAAATCAGAAAATGAACGTGTTGATAAATAAAACTTAATATTTCTAGATAAACAAGAACCTAACATATTAATTAGTTCATTACAGCCTTTCATAATATCAAAATTATCTAATATAAAGTGAAATTTATCAGATATTTTTAAGTCTACTAAAATAGAATATAATTGTTCTATAAAAACTTCAGGTAAAGAATTTAAATAATCACTATCATCACGAGCAATAAAGAAAACTACCGTTGGTCTATTAGCCACTTTTTCAAAAGAAAATGTTGTCTTACTCAAAAGTCGCGCTAAAGACTCTCTTGAAACAAATAAATTAATAGGTTGTCTAGCAACGGATAGAATACTTCCTTTTGTCTCATTTGGTGCATATATTGTAGAGGATGCTGAAACAAAAGCTTGACTATTAGAATCCTTCATTTGAAAATAGCCAGTTAGATAGTCTATCTTATCTTTTTTTATATTAGCACTATTAAAAACAGAACTAATACTGCTGAAATTGATTTCCTCTTCATTAGCATCTTCAAATAATCCTAAAGTAATTCCAGTAAAAAGAGAACTCGCGCAATTCGTCCAAAATGGATCCATTGTCTGTTCACTTCTAAAAATAGTTTTTCCTATTTTTTCTATATATTCTAAAGCTTTATCTTTATTTCCTTCCTTATAAAGAAAATAAGGATATTGAATTGGGTTCCATCCCTCACTTTTATTTAAATCTCTTAAATTAATAGTAACAATATTATAACCCAACTCTTTTAATTTCTTACTGTATCTATTTATATATTCTTCTTTAGAATCTAATATAAATAAGCTCTCCTTTTTAGCAATAATATTTTCTACTATTGGAAATAAAATATTTGTTGTCTTTCCAGAAGTGGCATCACCTTCCACTATTAAATTTTTATGATTATTCAATATTTTTTCTAAATCTTCTTTTTTCATATTTTCCCCTTTCTTGTTCATTATCATTATATCATATTTTGTCGTTTTAGACTTAAACAAAAGAGTATATTTTCATATACTCTTAATGATTAGCTTTAATTACTGTTTTTCCTCCCATATATGGTTGTAATACTTTAGGTATTAAAATGCTTCCATCTTCTTGATAATTGTTTTCTACTAAGGCGATTAATCCTCTTGGTGTTGCTACTACGGTATTATTCAAAGTGTTTACATAATAAGTACCATTAGCTCCTTTAGTTCTAATTCCTAAACGTCTTGCTTGTGCATCTCCTAAAGTAGAACAAGAACCAACTTCAAAGTATTTTTGTTGTCTTGGACTCCAAGCTTCTACATCACAAGATTTAACCTTTAAATCTGCCAAATCCCCACTACAACATTCTAAAGTACGAACAGGAACATCGAAAGCTCTAAAGATATCTACTGTATATTTCCACATTTTATTGTACCAATCCATAGCTTCCTCTGGTTTACACAAAACAATCATTTCTTGTTTTTCAAATTGATGAACACGATATAATCCTCTTTCTTCTAGTCCATGTGATCCACCTTCTTTACGAAAACATGGAGAATAAGACGTCATACAGATTGGCAAATCCTCTTCTTTTACAATCTGACCTTTAAACTTACCAATCATAGAATGTTCAGAAGTACCAATTAAATATAAATCTTCTCCTTCAATCTTATACATCATTGCTTGCATTTCTGGAAAAGACATTACTCCTTCTACTACATCACTATGAATCATAAAAGGAGGAATTGCATAAGTGAATCCTTGCTCTATCATATAATCTCTAGCATAAGCAATCATCGCTTCATGAAGTCGTGCTATATCGCCAATTAAATAATAGAATCCTTCTCCTGAAGTTCTTCCAGCAGCTTCTTTATCCATACCATTTACAGCAGCGATAATATCAGCATGATAAGGAATTTCATACTCAGGGACAATTGGTTCCCCAAACTTTTCTATTTCCACATTTTCAGAATCATCTTTACCTACAGGAACAGAATCATCAATAATATTTGGAATAACCATCATTTTTTCACGAATCTCTGCTTCTAATTTTACTTCTTCTTCCTCTAAAGCAGTAATTTCATCACCATACTTTTTAATTTCTTCTTTTATCTTATTTGCTTCTTCTACTTTTTTATCACGCATAAGATTACCAATTTCGCCACTTTTAGAATTCTTTAAAGCACGTAAGTTATCACCTTTTAGTTTATACTCACGATACTTTTTATCTAATTCATAAATTTCCTCTACAAGTGGTAATTTTTCATCCTGAAATTTTTTCTTAATATTCTCTTTTACTAAATCTTTATTTTCTCTTATTAAATTAATATCTATCATTTTATCTCCTCTTTCTATATTTTTTTATCTTCATTTTTTCCTAGGATCGTCTCCTATAATCTTTTAACATGTCATACCTCCATAAAAAGAAAAAGACCTAAAGTATAGGAGTGCGAAAGCACGGTACCATCCTACTTTGGTCTTAATTTTATGATAACGGAATTACCCGAAAATGTTTACATTTCATTCAGAAGTAGATTCGCAAAAATTCAATCATTCATTCTCACCAACCATGAACTCTCTTGAAATTGAAGATATTTGCTACTAATCTTCGTCATCAATTTATAGTGCTATTCTATCATTATTCTCTTATTTTGTCAATGCTAGAACAATCTAACATATTTCTAATTTTACTAGGAAATAGGAGATTCTGAAACAAAACCTTTCAGTACTTTTTGATAAGCTTCTAGTACTGGAATAGAAACATCAGATTCTACTAGTTTTGTATGCATAGAAGTAATATCGTCTATTAAAGAACTTTTCATTTCCTTAGCTAATTCTACTGTTTTCGTTCTCATTTCTGTTAATGCCATTAGCATAAGTGGGGATAATCCCAATGTATTAATATCTAGATAATCTAATTCATCAGTTTCATCATCTACTGGAACAACAGAAGAAGCTAAATTTCGCCGATACTGATGTAATAAATACTTTTTACCATCTCGCAAATAGTTTGCAACAATTTGATAAGGATAGCTCTCTTCTTCTAACCCATTTTTTACTTTTTCATGGCATTCTAATTCTTTCCAATATTCTGCTTTTTTCTTGCAATTTATAGCCATCAAAGCAATATCCCCTACCACTACTCCAGCAGGAATTCCTAGCGTAAGAGACCACGAATGGCTAAGAGTATAAAGTACTGCACAAGAAACAATTAAAACTCCTTCACCAATTCTAGTAGTAACAACCTTATCTGCAAAATCTCCTATGGCAAAACGTACCCTATACTTACTATTATAATTACTTTCCCATAATTGTTCTGCTTGGTTTTTCTTTAAATTTATTTCTGCTAACTTTTCATCGCATTCTTTTAATACAATATCTTTTTCTTCTTGCGTCATAAAATTCACCTATGGATGATTATTATACTGATAATTTATTTTTTGTCAATTTCTTGATAAGGTTCTATATGAATATGGATATATTGGATATAATGACTAAACTTTTTTATTTTGGTTTCTAAAATATCTGCTTTTTCATGTGCTTCTTGCAAAGAAATAGAGCCATCCATCACAACAATTAGATTTAAAGAAGAAACAGGACCATATCGTAGTAGCACCATATTTTTAACATCGATGACACCTTCCTCTTTACTTACTAATTTTTTTAATCGATTCATGTAATCTTCATTTTCTTCTTGTCTTCCTAGTAAAATACTAACATTATCTCTCATAATACTAAATCCAACTGAAAAAATAAATAGTCCTACAATAACAGCAGCTACTTTTTCAGCATATAAAAATACTGGTACTTCATCTTTAAACTGAATTAAAATAGAAGATATTAATACTACAATAGAACTGATTACATCACTCCTACTTTCTTTACCACTAGAAATTAAAATAGAATTATGATATTTTTTTCCTTTTTTTAATATGTACGTAGATAATAATAGTTTCGTAATAATCGTAAAAATAGATACTACTATTACAATCGCATTGGGAACTTGCAAAGATCCCGTAATAGAGTTATAAATAACACCAATGCCTACTACTAAAACCATTAGACCAATTCCAAGACTAGTTAAATACTCTAAATTTCCATGCCCAAAAGGATGCTCCAAATCAGCTGGTTTTTGAGCAAAATAGCTTCCAATGATAGCAAAAAAGTCCGTAATTAGATCACTAAAAGAATGAATTCCATCAGCAATAAGCGCTACTGATGTAAAAACCATTCCTGTTATAATTTTTAATATAGCCAAAAAGATATTTGTGAAAACACTCACAAACATCACTCTGGACACCATACTTTTCTTGTTTATTTTTTCTTGTTGCACAATTTCAACTCTCCTTTTTATTTTGCTTGATACCAATCTGTTCCATATTCAATTTCTACTTTTAATGGGACTTCTAAAGTAATAATATTTTCCATTACTCTTGTAACAAGCTCTTTTAATTCATTAAATTCATTTTCTGGACAATCAAATACAAGTTCATCGTGTACTTGTACAATCATCTTAGATTGCATTTTTTTGTTCTGTAATTCTTTATCAATTTCTACCATAGCTTTTTTAATAATATCAGCACTTGTTCCTTGAATTGGTGTATTAAGTGCCATTCTTTCAGCACCACTTCTAATCATATAATTTTTATTTTCTAACTCTGGTATCGTTCT
>CAZRIC010000035.1:0-9116 GCA_964600095.1 uncultured Muribaculaceae bacterium | reverse complement strand
AAAACTGGAGTTTCAACTTCTACAAATCCCTTGTTATCCATATAGTTTTGTATACATCTAATATTTTTTGGACGAGTGAATGCTATGTTTTTAGAATCCTCATTCATGATTAAATCTACATAACGTCTTCTATATCTTTCTTCAATATCTGTTAATCCATGAAATTTTTCTGGTAACGGTCTTAAAGCTTTTACTAAATGAGTATAATTTGAATCTTTAATATACATCTCTCCTGTATGAGTTACAAATAAAGTACCCTCTATTCCTACAATATCACCAATGTCTGATTTTAGGAATAAATCATAGTTTTCTTCTCCAACATTATCCAATTTTAAATAAATTTGAATCTGACCATCACGATCTTGGATGTGCATGAAACCTGCTTTTCCCTTACCACGTTTCGTCATAATCCTTCCAGCCACTTTAACGGCAACATTCATACTTTCTAATTCTTCGCCAGTTTTATCGGCGTATTGTTTTTTAATATCACCTGACCTATGTGTACGATCAAAGCGATGTCCGAATGGATCCATTCCAAGCGAACGAATATTATTAGCCTTTTCACGTCTAACGATTTCTTGTTCTGTAAGTTCGCGCATATTTCTCACTTCCTTCTATTTTTTGCGTTTTTTACTCTTCTATAATACCACAAAAAAGAGAAAAATTACTAGACTTTTCCCGCTTCTTCCTGATTTTTTTGCTCATATTTTTTCTTATCAATAATCTTTGTAATTTCTGTATTACTAAGTAACTCATGAAGTCCTCTTTTTTCTTTCCTAAAAATAACTGTCATCATAGAAAAAATAGCAAGCACAAACTGGAAAATAGCAACAATAGAAATACAAATAAAATAATAAGAACTAGGCAATAATAATAAAAATAAATTATTTAAAAATATATATCCTAATCCAAAAACAATAGAATATCGAACAAATAATTGCCATGGATGCAAAGGTCCTTGATCAAATCTTTCTATCTGTACTCCACAAACATAACAACCAACTGTCCTTCCTTTCCATAAAAAAGGTAAAATAATAAAATACATTAACATAAAAATCAGATAAAAAAGATAAGGAATTTGTCCCTCTAAACTAGCTTCATAAAATACTTCTCCATAAAGACTAACATACTCTTGAAAATTAATTCGATGAGCAAAATAATCTTCCATAATAGTATTTTGCTCTGCCTCCAATTTTTTCACATAATCCGTCTTAGGAATCATTACTTGAACTAGAAAAAAAAAGGCTAATAAAATCATAAAATCTATTAAGAAAGACTTTATTCTTTTTACTCGCATAAATTCATCCCCATTTCATTCTCATAAGAATCCAAAAGAGAAAGTAACTCCTCCTCTTTAGTTGTTAAAAAGATTTCTTGCTTTAATTCTTTTGCCTTAGGTAATCCTTTTAAATACCAAGCAGCATGAGTTCTTATCTCCAACATAGCCACTTTATAAGGTTTCGTTTCCATTAATCTAAATAAATGATATTTAATCATAGATATTTTATCATGCAAACTTACTTTTTTAGGAAGTATATTAGAATCTAAATATTCTACACATTCTTTGATAATCCAAGGATTTCCTAAAGCAGCTCTTCTAATCATTACAGCATCACACTTTGTTTCTTCTAACATTCTTTTAGCATCATAACAACTTAAAATGTCCCCATTTCCAATAACTGGAATAGAAACACTTTCTTTTACTTCTTTAATAATATTCCAATCAGCCTTACCACTATATCCCTGACTACGAGTTCTCGGATGAATGGCAATTGCACTAGCGCCAGCATTTTCACAGATTTTAGCAATCTCTTTAGCATTAATAGAATCTTTATCCCAGCCACTTCTTATTTTTACAGTTATGGGAACAGAAACACTTTGAACCATTTTAGTAACAATTTCTCTAACCTTTTCTGGATTCTTTAATAAAGAACTACCAGCACTTGATGAAACTGCTACCTTTGGTACTGGGCATCCCATATTAATATCAATAAAAGAAACTTTGTATAATTCCACTATCTTTTGTGCAGCTAAAGATAACGTATCAGCATCTGATCCAAATAATTGAACACCTACAGGCATCATTAATTCATCTATTCCATTTAGCATATCTAAAGTTTTTTTATTACCTCTAACAATAGCTTCCGCACTTATTAATTCTGTTATAGCATAGCCACAACCCATTTCTTCACAAATCTTCATATAAGCAGGATTAGAAATTCCTGCCATAGGCGCTAAAGCAACTTGATTTAAAATTTCTATATTTCCTATTTTGAATCTCATTAGAATCGCACCCTTTCACGTTTAAGAACAATTCGTTATATTACCACACTTGAAATTTGAATTCAAACGAATACATTTATCCTGATCTTCTTTATCAACATTCCCACTTTTTATATATTCTTTGCTAATTAATTCTGATAGTTTAATAGAACGAGGAAGAGAAAGCTTATGACCATCTGCATCTCTTTCAATTTCATAGTAACTTTTTGCAGCAGTACAAATAGCCTCACTATATTCTTCCTCTTTTCTTTCTTTAGACCTTTGTAACGTCCCTGTTATACTAGGAACAGACATCAATAAAAGGAGTCCTAAAACTACTAATACAGCCATTAATTCCACTAATGTAAATCCATACTCTTTATTCATAAATATTCCTACTTTCTACTTTGTATTATATCGTATATATACTATTTTTACAATAAAAAAACACCATAGTTGGTGTTAAAACATCTTATCCACATCATTTGGAACCTTATCATTAATAACCGCATTTACAATCTTATTTTCTTGTTCTGATGTTACCTCTTTACCTGTCATTGCACTTAATTTTTGAATGACATTTCGAAGTGTTTTTTCATTTTTTAAATCATTATCCTGTAACTCTTTAGCAAGACTTAAAATAGTGTCCTTATCCACCTTCGTTTTCTTTTCTACCCTATTAAAAAAATTATCAGAAAATCCCATAACTACCTCCTACTATAATATATGGGAATGCCTATTTTTTGACACAATTATGCACATAATTGTGCAATTATTTTTCTACTAAATTTTTTTGACAACCGTTATAAAATATGATATTATGAAAATGTCAAGGAAACTTGCATATAATAAAAAAGGATACATTTGATTGTGCGAATCAAATGCAATCCCTTATGGAAGTCATCTGAAATCACTTGTTGTGAAATCAGATGTTTTTATTATTTATATAGTAAGGTGATTACTATGAAAAATAATAGTAGTATTATAATAAATTGAGATATCTCTCTTTTTCTCATAAGTCCCACCACCTTTCTTTTATCTTTTGATAAAGAAAGAGAAAGCATCTGATATTTTCAAATGTATCCGTATTTATTATAACAAACATTTGTTTCGTGAACAATATCTTTATCCTTATTTTATCTATATTTCATTAAAAAAATCTAGTATTATTTTTCTACTAGATTTTTTGATCTTTTTAAACATTTAAGCCCTACTGACTCTAATTCTTCTATAGTTACTATTTTTTCATTTAAAGCATTTTTTAAAGTATATTCCTGATTATTGACTTGAACATAAATACAACCACTTCTACCTGCCGTAAAATAATAAATATATTGATTATCTTGGTAGAATTCATCTATTTGTTGTGTCAAATAGTCCCCACATTTATCTACTACACTAATTTTTTTAGTTCCTGTAATATTAGAATTACTAACAATATTAGTACTAGAGTTTGTATTCGTATTCTTATTAGAAACAACATTACTATTAGAATTAGATGGTTTATTTGTATTACTATTTGATTGTATATTTGAATTAGTATTGCTATTAGATTCTGGATTATCTTCTATATCTAATTCTTTCTTTGTGCAATACATTCCATGTTTAATAGCCTCTTCCACTGTAATAATTTTATTATTTAAAGCATCCTTTAAAGGATATTCTTTTCCATCCACTTTTACAATATAGCAACCACTTTTTATTACATTAAAACTACATACATACTTTTCATCTTCATAATATTCTTCTATAGCTTGAGGAAAAGCAAGTCCTTCTTCACAAGTATCCTTAATTTCTATTTCTCTATTTTTAGTGGGATTACTATTACTAATACCTTCCTTTTTTTCGGCCATTTTCATTCCAAATGGTATTAATATTACTAGTATTAATAACGCACTAATAACACCTACAATCATTTTTTTATTTTTTTCCATTATTGTTCCCCTTTATTTTTAAACTGTAAAACAATTGGTGTTCCTGTAAAATCAAAAGATTCTCTTATCTTATTTTCTAAATACCTTTCATAAGAAAAATGAATTAAACCCTTACTATTTACTTGAATATTAAAAGTTGGTGGTTGTACTCCTACTTGTGTACTAAAATAAATTTTTAAGCGTTTACCCTTATATGTAGGAGGTAAATTAAGAGAGTAAGCATCCGTTAAAACATTATTTAATAAACTTGTTTTAATTTCTTTATGGCTATTTTCATAAGCACGCAATATTTCTGGCATTAACGTATGAATACGCTTTTTTGTTTTAGCTGATAAAAATACTACAGGAGCATATGGCATAAATTGAAAATTATTCTCAATATCTTTTTTCCACTTTTTCATCTCAATATCTTTATTATTAATAACATCCCATTTATTGACAACAAGCACTACTGCTTTTCCTGCATCTATCGCATATCCTGCAATATGCTTATCATGTTCAATAATACCTTCTTCAGCATTAATCACAATACAACATACATCGGATCTATCAATAGCTTTCATACTACGTAATAAACTATATTTTTCAACTGCCTCATATACTTTTCCCTTTTTACGCATACCTGCAGTATCAATCACTACATAATCCTCACCATGATAAGTAAATACTGTATCAATCGCATCACGAGTAGTACCTGCTACATCACTAACAATGACTCTATCTTCATTTAATAAAGCATTTACTAAACTACTTTTTCCTACATTTGGTCTACCAATAATAGAAAACTTAATTAAATCTCTATATTCCTCTTCTATAGGCTCAAATTCACTTACCACTTCATCTAGTAACTCCATAATACCAATATTATGTTCCCCACTTACTTGAAAATACTTTTCAAAACCTAATTCATAAAATTCATATTCTGTTTCTTTTATTTTATTACTATCACATTTATTAATCGCTACAATTACTTTACATTTACTTCTAAGAAGCATATCACGAACAGCAAAATCATTAGTAGTTAACCCTTCTTTTCCTTCTACAACAAAAATAATAACATCTGCTTCATCTATAGCAAGCTGAGCTTGTACTTTAATTTCATCATTAAAATGATTATCCTCTAAATCAATTCCACCCGTATCAATTAAATGAAAACTGTAATCACGATATTCTACATTCCCATAAATTCTATCCCTAGTAATACCAGGAGTATCTTCAATAATAGAAATCTTTTTTCCAACTAAACGATTAAATATAGTACTTTTTCCTACATTTGGTCTACCTAAAAGAGCAACAACTGGTTTCTTCATAGTATCCCCTCTTTCTCTTGTGGTATTATAACACGATATCCATTATTTTTCAAAGTATTATTTTATCTCTTTTTTCCATAAAAAAAGTTCAACATTGAATCGTTGAACTTTTTTAGATACTAAGCTCCTGCATCTGCCGTTTTTACTTCATCTGCAGCACCATGAGTTGTCTTATTATTTCCTGAATCTGATGGAGCATTATAATAACGGAATTTAGTATTGCTACCAGCTACAGAACAATTTTCTAAACGAATATATCCTGTTTCTTGCTCATAATAAATTTCAGCATTATTTGTACCACATGTAACGACATTACCACTATATTTTACTTCTTCTCTTATCTTAGCATCTGCAGGACAAGTAGTTGATGAACTACTTACTGAATCACCACCACATGCAAAAACCTTATCTTTTTCAGTATCTCCAGTTCCTGGAAGAATATAAATATCTTGTCCCATATATCCTGGAACTGACATTGCAGTCGCATAAGCTTGTTGAACAGCTGTTGCAAAAGATTCAACTGATCTAGCTTGTGAAGATTTTCTTGAATTGTTAATAATTCCTAATACGATTGGAGATGCGATTAATGCGATAACTGCTAAGATAACGATAACAGCTAGTAACTCGATTAATGTAAATCCTTTTTTATTCATTTTCATTTTCTCACCACCTTACCTTCTCTTACGATATAATCGTATCACACTTTAAACAAGTAGTCAACTTTTTTTCTGACAAATATTGATACTTGACACTATCTATTATGTAGCAATTTATTAATACCCTTTGATAATAAAAGGCTTAGTTCCTCGACTATAAAATCAACTTCTTTTGTCGTTACCATAAAGTTATATCCTATAGGAGTTAGAACATCAAAAATTAAAGCTTTTGTCTCTTCCTCTGTCAATGTTCCTAGTAAACCAAGTAGTTTTTCTTTCTCTTCTTTTGTTATTTCATTTCGTTCTTTTAGATAGTTTACATTTGTCATCAATTTATATTTTGGATTATTGATATTCTTTTTCATATAAACATAGTGTTGTGTTAAAAAGTGAATAGTATCACTTACTATTGTTACAGCATCCACTACCATTGGAACTCCTATCGCAATAACAGGAATACCAAACAATTCTTTACTAATTTCTTTTCTTTTATTTCCTACTCCACTACCAGGGTGAATTCCAGTATCTGTCATTTGTATTGTTTTATGGACACGATTAATAGAAGTACTCGCTAAAGAATCTATTACTAATACTAAAGAAGGATTTAACAGCTCAATCATTTTACTAATTAAATCACTTGTTTCTATTCCTGTTTTTCCCATAACACTAGGATTAAAAATAGAGACTCTTTGGTAAGTAGGATCCAAAACTCCCATTTCATATAAATGATTGGTTACAATCACTTCGTTTGAAGTTTTTGGTCCTAATGCATCTGGTAGAGTTTTCATTGCCTAATCCAATTACTAAGACATGGTCTTCCTTGGAATTTAACCTTACTAGTTTCTTTAATTCTTTTACAAATATCTGCATAACCTTCTTTTTATTTTCTTCATCTGTTATATCTTGAAATTCTATTGTAATATATTTACCTGGCTTTTTACCAATTGTTTTACTTCCTTTTCTACTGACCATAACTGTAGTAATATGAATATCTTCTACTTCTTTTTCGGATACTTTAATACCAGTCTTAGCAATATCATCTGTAATAGACTCTATTGCTAAATCTGTTCTTATAGAATACTTACTTAAATCTATCTCATGTTTCATATAATTCACCATTAATATTTTTAACAAAATTGCTTATTTTATTTGCTTTTTTTAGGGAATTTTGCTAAAATAGGTTTGTATGTGTGACCAGGAGGTGAATATTATGCCAAATATGAAAAATGCCGAAAAAAGAATTTTAGTAAACGCTAAAAAAGAAGTAACAAATAATAATTACGAAGCTAGTATGAAAACTGCTATTAAAAATGTAGAAAAAGCTGTTGCTAGCAAAGATAAAGAAAAAGCACAAAGTTCCCTAAAAGCTGCTATTAAAACAATTGATAAAGCTACGCAAAGTGGAGTTAGTAGTAAAAATAAAAGTGCAAGAAATAAATCACGCTTAACTAAAAAAGTAAATGAAATGGAGTAATCACTCCTTTTTTTTATTTTTTATGATACAATAAATATGGTGAAAATATGAGAACTAAAAAAAAGGTAGTAACAAAAATTATTTCTTATCTATTTGGTATTACTATATTGGGAGCAATAATTTTTTATCATAAAGAAATTTCTCACTTTATTGTTAAAAAATTCATTTATCATGATTATGCCATTGAAAATATTAATCCAAATGCTTATTCTTTAAAAAGAAACTTTCAATTGGTACAAATAACAGACGACTTTATTGCCAAAGATAAAAAACAATTGTTAAATATTTTTTATACTATTTTAGATAGTGGCGAAACAGAATTTTACTTTTATTGTGATGAAAACTATAAAGAATGTAAAGATGACGTAGATTCTTTAATACCAAATAGAGATGATATTGATAGTATCTTATCTGATATTAATAATTTTGTTCATCCTTATAATAGTTATAAATCTATTAATGTTACTAGTAATAATTTTGGTAAAATTTCTGTTTCTATTCAAAAGCAATATTCTAATGATAAAATTTCTGAAATTAACCAATATTTAGAAGATATAAAAAAAGTAACTATTAAAGATAATATGAGTGAAAAAGAAAAAATTAAGGCTTTCCATGATTATATTGTAAACTATACTTCTTACGATTTTGAAAGAGCAAACAATATGAATGCAGCAGAATTTGAAAATAGCATTACTCATACTGCATATGGTTTATTAGAAACAAAAAAATCATTATGTGGTGGATATAGTGATATTATGTCTATTTTTCTAAATCAATTAGGAATTGCCAATATTAGAATTTCTGCTGATAATCATGTATGGAATTTAGTATCCTTAGAAGACAAATGGTATCATTTAGATGTTACTTGGGATGATCCTGTTACTAATACAGGTGAGCAATTATTAATTTACGATTATTTTTTAATTCCATATAATGTTCTTTTAACAACAGATCCAATAGAACATAAATTTAATGCTGATATTTATATAGAAGCAAAATAAAAGAAATCCTATTCCTTATCATGGATTTCTTTTATTTTTTGTTCAATTTTTTTACCATATTCAATGGATTCATCATAAACAAAATCTAATTCTGGTATTTGTCTGATATCAATTCTCTCCATTAAAGCTTTTCTAATGAAGCCTTTCGAACTTCTTAATGCTTCCATTGTTTCTTTTTTCTTATCATCGTTTAATACTGTTACATATATTTTACAATAGCTTAAATCACTAGAAGTTTTTGCAGCCGTTACTGTAACAAAACGAATATCTTGATTTTTTACTTCATTTGCTAAAACATAGCTAACTTCTCTTACAATCGCACTATTAATTCTTTCTAATTTAATACTGTTCATATTATCACCTCAGTAGATATAGTATATCATGGATATTTTGATAGGTAAATGAATGTTATTGCTAATAAAAATTATTTATGTCAAAATGAATTTGGTGAAGGAAGATTCATATAATAATACGGATAT
>CAZRIC010000034.1:0-9148 GCA_964600095.1 uncultured Muribaculaceae bacterium | reverse complement strand
CTCATATTGTTATTGAATTCAATAACAATTTATGGTAAACTATTAATAGTGTAAAAGAATAGGGAGGAAGATTGTATGAGTGAAGCATTTAAGCAATTCATAGAGCTTATCCAAGAAAATAAAAGCTTTACCTTTATAGTATTAACTTCATTTATTATTGCAATGTTTTTCTCTTTAGCTGTTATCTTTTATAAGATAAGACAGAAACCTTGGAAGGCATTAATTCCTATTTACAATCAAATGGCTTTAATGGACATACTAGATATACCTATTTGGATGTTTTTGGTCATGGTAATTCCTTTTGTAAATATAGTCGGCATTCCTTTTATAGTAGTATTAACTGGTTGGAAATTAGGTGCTTACTGCCGAAAAGGAACTTTTATGCGATTAGGACTCATTTTATGCCCACCGTTATTTTATCCTTTATTGGCAGCTTCCTACATTGATCTTGATGGTACAGGTAGATATGTTGTAGAACCAGTAAAGGTAAATACTTCTTTCTCTTTAGAAGCGGTAGAAGTAAATGATATTAGTAATGAGTTAGGAGCATTATCTTTAGGAAATACGGAAGTCATTGATAGGATAGCGCCTATTATGGCTACTAGAAAAATAGAAGTACCAAAAGATAGTGTAACAGTAAAAAAAGATTTTAATGAAGTAGAAGCAATGTCTTCAGCTAATGAAGTAGAAGATTTAAAAAGAGTTTTACCAACAGCAGATGATTTAACTTTTGACTATAATAGTTTATACAAAGATGCTATAAAACCAAAAGAAGAAAAGGTGGAAGTTCCTACTGAAGAGGTAGAGAAAAAGCCAGATTTTGAATTAGCTGCTGCAACAGATGAATCAACAATTGATTATAATGAACTTTATAAAGACGAAGTAGTAGAGAAAAAAGAAGAAAAGGTAGAAGATGAAGTAAAAGAAGATTTGCTTAAACCTATAGAAGAAGAACCTAAAATTATTATTCATGATGTTGCTTTAGAAGCAGCAGAACCAGTAACAGATAAAATGGGTCCTATTCCTATTAATAAAAGATACGATTTACAATCAGAAAAGAAAGATATAAAAGCTGTAGAAGTTGCAGCTATTCATGATATTGAAGCAAAAGATGAACCAGTAGAGGAAAATAAACCTTTACCAAATCCTTTTGAAAATATGGAAGAAGAACCACCTGCAGATGAAACATTAGAACAAGCAGCAAATAGCGAAGTAGTTGTAGAGTCAGGGGTAGTAGAAGAACTTGATACAGAAATTCCAGAGATTAATCCAATGGCTCCACCAGTAATAGCACCTTTTGATTTACCAGTAAAAGAAGACAATATGGAAGAAACAGTTTCCTATGTGCCAGAAGTGGTAGAGCAAGTACCACAACCAGTTGTAGAAGCGGCACCCCAAACATTGGATCCAGTGCTACCTGTTAATCAAGAACCTGTTACATCATTTCAATCACAGACACCTGTAACAGAACCAATACCTGAAATGATTCCATCTGTTGTTCTAGCACAAGTAGTACCTGAACAAAGTATACAACCATCCATTGTAGGAGAGGTAAAAGTAGCGCCAGTTCCACCAGCGGTTATACCAGAAATAGTGCCTTCTATTCCGGAAAGTACTATTTCAAGTACGCCAGTGGAACCTCAACAACAACCTATTCCAGAAATGAATGTTTCTCCTGTTATAGAACCAATTGTTCCGACACAAGTAGTAGAACAGAATATGGAACAGTCTCCAGCGATGCCTATAGAGCAACCAGTAGTTGCAACTGAAACGGTACCTTCTGTTCCTGAAAGTGTAGTTTCTAATACACCAGTAATAGAATCTACTCCACAAGTGATTCAAGAAGTAGTACCAGTACAAGAAAATAATACAACTTTAGAACAAAATGCTCCCCAAAATGGAGTTAACAATAGCCTAGATTTACCAATGCAAGCTGCTTCTCCTTTTGGACCAGACGGAATGCCAGGATTAGCAGAAGTTCCAGATTTATCTCTTCCAAATGTGAATGCTGTTCCAGAGATTGATGTTCCAGAAATTAATTTAACAGAGCAGGCAATGCAAGGAATGCGAGAAAGAACTACTATAGAACCAGGTACTAGAGTAGACCAAATTGTTAGTATGAATATTGCAGAACCTGATCAATTACCAGTAGGAGTTCTTATGAAGCCACAACCAGTAGCTCCACCTCCTGCACCAATTCCTCAAGCTCTAGCCCCTCAAGTGGAGATGACAAGAGCGGAGGCAATGGGAATTAGACAAAACTTTTTTACGGATGTTGTTCCAAATAGTCCTAAAATGGGAGAGACTTTCCAACAACCACCAATGAATAATTTTCAACAACCAAATCCACCGGTCATGCAACAAGGAATGCCAATGAATAATCCACCAATGATGCAACCAATGCCGATGAATCAAATGCCAATGGGACAGCCAATAATGAATGGAAATGGAATAAGTCCAATGAACTATAGTCCGCCAATGACGAACAATTTTCAGTCACCGATTCCAACGGTTATGCAACAAGGGATGCCAATGAATAATCCACCAATGATGCAATCAATGCCGATGAATCAAATGCCAATGGGACAACCAATGATGAATGGAAATGGAGTAAATCCAATGGATCCAACTTCTATTTTCCAAGTAAACTCTGGAAATGGACCACTTCTTAGACCAATGGAGAATAATGCTCCAGTAGCAGAAAAAATATGTCCAGTGTGTGGAGTTAAGTTAAAACCAGATTGCCCAATTTGTATTATGTGTGGATTTAAGTTTTAGGGGGATTTTGTTTATGAATGTTTTAGCAATCGTAGTTGGAGTAATATTAGGTGTCATTCTCTTTCTTGGAATCATTGCTTTAATACTTTATGGTAGAGTTAAGTTAGCGATGCGGAAGATGGGTTTTAAAGTAAATTCCTTGAGTGATATGGCCGATGAAGTAGCGCGAATTAAAGAAGAAGATAGTACACGTGCTCGCAGTATTTCAGGAATGACTTCTTTATTACTTCCAAATATTAGAAAAGATTTTCCTGATTTTAATGAACAGGAATTATATAATAAAGCAGAAACGGCATTAAGAAAGGTTTTTAGTGCAATAGAAAATAAAGATGTAGAAGAGCTTTCTTCTTTGCCGCTTTTACAATCTAATGTAAAAAAGATAGTAGAAGATTATCAGACATCTAACATTAGTGAAAGATATGATGATATTCATTTTCATAAGTTTGCTATTTTTCAATATGAAAAAAAGAATGGAATGGCGACTATTACTATATCCATTGCATTAGAGTATTATTATCAAAAGAAAAAAGATGAAAAAATCCTAGTCGATTTTACGAAATATAAAAAGCAGACAAGATATCAATGTAAATTCATCTATGTATATGATGAATCAAAGGTTGATAGTTCTGCAAAAGTTTTAGCAATTAATTGTCCAAACTGCGGTGCAGCAATCAAAGTATTAGGCCACAAGTTCTGTGATTACTGTGGAACTGCAGTGAAGGAAGTTAATTTAAAGTCATGGGAATGTAGTTCCTATGCAGAGTTTTAAGAAAGAAGGTATATTTT
Organism: uncultured Muribaculaceae bacterium; assembly: GCA_964600095.1. GTDB lineage: Bacteria > Bacillota_I > Bacilli_A > RF39 > UBA660 > UBA5578. The sequence continues at coordinate 5,584 of CAZRIC010000034.1, read as the reverse complement.
ATGGGTTTAATTAAAGCCGCAGCAGGAGCTATAGGCGGAACATTAGGCGATCAATGGCAAGACCTGATCAAATGTGACGAAATGGATTCTGACACATTAATGGTAAAAGTTACCACTCCAAGTGGACAAATTTCTAAAGGAAGTAATATCCTAGTTAAGCAAGGCCAAGTTGCTGTTATCTATGATTCAGGTGCAATCGTAGATGCAACTGCAGAAGAAGGTACATACAATTTTGACGCTTCTTCTTCACCATCATTCTTTGGTGGACAATTTGGCGCAGTGTTTAAAGAAATGTGGCAAAGATTTACATATAATGGAACACCTGCAAAAGAACAAGCAGTATTCTATTTTAATGTAAAAGAAATCGTAGATAATAAATTTGGAACAGCTACTCCAATTCCTTTCCAAGATTGGTCACATGCTATTCCAAATCAAATGACTGGTTCAATCAATCCACTAAGCGTTAAAGTAAGATGCTATGGAAAATACACTTTCCAAATTTTTGAACCAGCAGTATTCATGAGAACATTTGCTGGAACAGCAGATGTTGTTAAAAAAGATGAATTGATAGATCAAATGTCATCAGAAGTAATTTCATCTTTCCAAAATATTCTTAATGAATTAGGAAATAGTAAACATAAAGTTCCAGTATTGGAATTACCAAGTAATACTGATGAAATTAAAACAATTATGGATGAAAAGGTATTTGATGAACCTATCCGTAATAGAGGTGTTAAATTAGTAGGATTTGCTGTTGAGTCAGTATCTTTAGATGATGATTCACAGAAGAAGATTGATGAGTACGAACATAATTCTAACTCTATGATGCAACAAGGAAGAGTTCTTGACGTTATGGAAACAGCTGCTGGAAATGCTAATGGAGCTGCCAATGGTTTTGTAGGAATTGGTATGATGAATATGGCATCAGGTGGAATGGGTACAGGTGTTATGCAAAATGCATTTAACAATAATCAAAACAATGGACAAGCTTATGATCCTTATGCTCAAAAAGAAGAAACACCTGCTGGTCCTACTAAAAAATGTCCACAATGTGGTAAAGTAGTAACAAGTAAATTCTGTCCTGATTGTGGTGTAGAAGCTGTTGAAGAAAAACCAGCAGAACCAGAAGGAAAGAAATGTTCTAAGTGTGGAGCTGCAATTGCAGAAGGAGCTAAGTTCTGTACAGAGTGTGGAACTGCTGTAGAGGCTGCTAAAGAAGAAGCAACTCAAGAACCAGAAGTAAGAAAATGTTCTAAATGCGGAGCTGAACTTCCAGAAGGAGCTAAGTTCTGTGTAGAATGTGGAACTGCTGCAGAATAATAAAGGAAAGAGAAATTTTAAAAAGTTTCTCTTTTTTTGATACCGTAAAGAAGGTTTCTAAGGAAATATAATATCTTAAAAATTATTAATTTCTATTTGTTCAGTTGACAAAGAAGCCTAAAAAATGATATAGTTAAATTGCTAAAAGGTATGGTTTGTCTTTTTTGAAAAACCTACTAATTAACGTATTGGGAGTCAGCGTATTTAGGCGGTGTTGAAAACTTCAATTTATTGGAGAATCCTAAAGTCTAAAACAAGACACCCACCTGGTAGAACAGGTTTTAATCGTTAGTGACGCCAGCCTTTTGGCCTTTTTTTGTTTTAGGAGGATACATGAATAAATTATTAGAGGAAACTTATGTTGTTTTTGATTTAGAGACAACAGGTTTAGATCCTAAAGATGGTAATTCGATTATAGAAATAGGAGCTGTTAGAGTCAAAAATAATAAAATTATTGATAGATTTGATGAATTAATCAATCCAGAAGTTGCCTTAAGTGAAGAAATTATTAGAATTACTTCTATTACCAATGATATGTTAGCTGGAAAACCTAGTGAAGAAGAAATTGTTAAAAAGTTTATTACTTGGGTAGGGGAGGATATTTTAGTTGCTCATAATGCGAAATTTGACTTATCCTTTATTAAGATGGCCTATTTCAAATATAATCTAGGAGCTTTTAATTTTAATGTTATAGATACATTAGGATTATCTAGATATTTAGAGCCAAGTGAGAGATATCATAATTTAACAGTTTTGATGGAAAGATATCAAGTTAACTGGGATGAAAATAAACATCATAGAGCGGATTATGATTCTGAAGGAACTAGTTTAATTCTTTATGAAATGTTAAAGAGATTAGAAAAAAAGAATATTACTACACTTTCAGATTTGAGTCATATTCCAAGGATTTTATTAAACAAACGAGTTTAACTCGTTTTTTCTTTACACATCTTTACTATTCTAAAAAAAGAATATTTTATTTTCCTTGAAGTAAGTTTTTTTCTTTGCTATAATAAAAGCATAATAAAGGAGAGTTGTTTTATGAATCAGAATCAAATGAATATGATGGGGAATAATGGTTACCCTGTGCAGCCACAAGCACAAAATAAATGGAAATTTAGTTTAGATTTCAAAAATCCATTCGTCATTGGCTTTATTGCATGTCTTGCAATTATGTTAATTGGTTGTTTTCTTCCTTATGTAACACAAAAAGGATTTGATAGTAGTGCTAATTACATATGGAATGATGGAAAATTTGCTGACGGAATATTTGTAGTAGTATGTTCTATTGTAGCGTTTTTATTTCTAAGTTTTAGAAAATATCTTGGAACTATTATTTTTCAAGTTATTGGTATGTTAATTTTTATAGTAGATTTCTTTGATAGTTTAGATCTTATTAAAAAATTTAATGAGGCAAATAAAATTTTTGGAGATAAGTTTAAGTCAAGTTTTGGTATTGGATTTTATCTTGTTTTAATTGGATTAGTAGGTACTCTAGTTTTAGCAGTTTTATTATTTATCAAAAATAGAAAGAGTGCTCCCGTACAACCTGTACAACCAATACAACAACAACCAATGATGCAACAAGGTATGCCAATGAATCAAATGCCAGTAAATCAAGTTGCACAACCACAACCTGCGCAACCAGTAAGTAATACTTGCCCATATTGTGGAAGTCCAAAAGCACCAGGTTCAACATTCTGTCAAAATTGTGGCGCTAAAATGTAAGATTTAGGTATCTAAATCTTTTTTGTTATAGGAGTATTTATGAAATTAATAAATAAATTAAAATCAGATTATATATATTTTATGCTTTATGCTATACTAGGATGGATTTATGAAGTGGTTTTAGAGGTGTTTATCTATCGATGGGGTTTTACGAATCGTGGAGTTTTGTTTGGACCTTATTGTCCAGTATATGGAATAGGCGCTCTACTATTTCTCTTTTTTATTTATCCTTTGATACGAAATAAATCTTTGGGAAAGAAAATAATTATGATTCCTGTCGTATTTATGTTATCTATGTTAATTGCTACTACTGTAGAACTTGTTACTTCTTATTTATGTGAAATAGTGATGGGGAGTTGGCCTTGGCAAACTTATGCTAGCTATCCATACAATTTTCAAGCACGTATTGCTCTATCTCCCTCTATACGCTTTGGAATTGGAGGTGTCATTTTCCTATATTTGTGTCAACCATTCTTTGAGTTTATTGTTCAAAGATGGAGTAAGAAAACATTAAACTCTGTTTTTTGGACAGTACTCTTTTTCTTTGTATTAGATATTTTTATTTTTTTTATTCAAAAATTATAAAGAAGAAACTTCTTCTTTTTTTGTATAAAATTTCTTCCCTTTACTCAAGATAGAGTTGAAAGGAGAAATATATGGCACGTCATAAAGTAGAAATATGTGGCGTGAATACTGCGGATATTAAAGTTTTAAGTAATGAAGAAATGGTCTCTTTATTTAAAGATTACAAAAATGGAGATAAGAATGCTAAAGAAAAATTAATAGAGGGAAACTTAAAATTGGTATTATCAATTCTAAAAAAATATAATAATAGAATTGATAATATGGATGATTTATTTCAAGTAGGTTGTATTGGTCTTATTAAAGCTATCGATAATTTTGATTTAGCTTATGAAGTACGTTTTTCTACTTATGCTGTTCCTATGATATTAGGAGAAGTAAAAAGATATTTAAGAGATAATAATAGTGTTAGAATTGCTAGAAGTATAAAAGATTTAGCTTATAGAATATCTAAATTAAAAGAAGAATTAATTGCAAAGTATGGTCATGAACCTACTGTAAGTGAAATTAGTAAAATTTTACAAATAGATGAATATGATATAGTGCTTGCTCTTGATTCTTTAAAGGACACCACTAGTATTTTTGATCCTATTTATAATGATGGTGGGGATGTAATTTATCTTTGTGATCAATTAGAAGATAAAACTGGAAAAAATTATACTTGGGATGAACGTCTTAGTTTAAAAGAAGCTCTTAATTTATTAAAGGAAAAAGAACGTTATGTAATACAATCTAGATATTTATACGGTAAAACACAAATGGAATTAAGTGAAGAATTAGGAATTAGTCAAGCTCAAATATCTCGTTTAGAAAAGAGTGGAATTGAGCAAATTAAAAGAAAAATTTTGTAAGTTTAAACAAAAGTGTCAAAAGGGAAAAAATGAGAAAAATTCATTGAATATTCTTTTGATAGTATGATATAATGGAAGGGTCGGATTGGGAGGTATAATATGAATAATTATGAAAATGAATGGAGAGAATTCCGAGGAAATTCTTGGAAAGAATCTATTGATGTAGCCAAATTTATTGAAGAAAACTATACAGAATATGTAGGAGACGATTCTTTTTTAGTAGGACCATCAGATAAAACAAAAAAAGTTTGGGGTATTTGTGAAGATCTACTAAAAAAAGAATTAGAAAAAGGAATATTAGATGTAGAAACAAAACGTGTTTCAGGCATTAATAACTTTGAAGCAGGATATATTGATAAAGAAAATGAAGTAATTGTAGGGTTACAAACAGATGCTCCCCTTAAGAGAATTGTAAATCCTTATGGTGGGATGCGTATGGTAGAGCAAGCTCTATATGCTTATGATTATGAATTAGACGAAGATATTCAAAAGCATTTTAATACTTATCGTAGAACTCATAATGATGGTGTTTTCTCTGCTTATACAACAGATATTAAAAAAGCAAGACATGTAGGATTGTTAACTGGTCTTCCTGATGCTTATGGTAGAGGAAGAATTATTGGTGACTATCGTAGAATTGCTTTATATGGCATTAATTATCTAGTAGAAAAGAAAAAAGAAGATTTATTAAAACTAGAATCAAAAGAGATTACGGAATATATCATTCGTTTAAGAGAAGAAGTAAGTATGCAGATTGATGCCTTAAATGAAATTAAAGAAATGGCTGCTACTTATGGATTTGATATTAGCAAACCAGCAGTTAATGCTTGTGAAGCAGTTCAATGGACTTACTTTGGATATTTAGCTGCTATTAAAGAAAATAATGGTGCAGCTATGAGCTTAGGAAGAACTTCCACTTTCCTAGATATCTATATTGAAAGAGATATGAAAGAAGGAAAATTAACTGAACAAGAAGCTCAAGAAATTATTGATCAATTCATTATTAAATTAAGAATTGCTAGACACTTAAGAACTCCTGAATACAATGATTTATTTGCAGGAGATCCAACTTGGGTAACAGAATCTATTGGTGGTATGTTAGA
>CAZRIC010000033.1:0-9245 GCA_964600095.1 uncultured Muribaculaceae bacterium | reverse complement strand
AAAAAGAAAATAGAAAGAATAATTAGTAAAACACAAAATATAATACTTAAAAATCGACCATTTTGAAAAACTACTAACATATTTAGTCCAAAAACATATATAAAAATACATACAAATAAGACTTGAATCGCATTATATGTAAAAGCCTTTATTTTTTCTGCCACTGTTCTACTCCTTTTCTTTTTTATTATAAAAAAATATTATTTTTTCATTTACAAACTTCATTATTTTTGAATAAATAAAAGTAATAATTATAGATATCACAAAGCAAAGGAAAGCAAAACGATATGCATGATTATTATAGCCAATACTTTTTAAAACTAGCATTGGTATCCTTTGCAATATATAAAACCAAAATAAATTGTCTCCGCACCATTTTAAAAAACAATTGTTAATATTAGCTTTCATAGTAAATAAAACTACTAAGATACAAAACATGATAGACATACATTCAAAATAAAACCATCCATTTGTACGAAACAATCTAAATACATAAAAGGCAAAAAAACTAATTATACACGCTAAAATATATTTTTTATTATTAAATAATGTTTTTTCTATTTTATCTTTATAGTAGGAATATGTCATACCGAATGGATAACATAGAAGAGTAGTATAACAATATGCTGGTTTATACTTTGATAAAAATAAAATGAAAAATAAAGTTAATACCCATGTTAAAACTAGAGCTGCTTTTTTATTATTGTCAAAAAATTGAAATGCTAAATAAGTAATCAAATACAATCCTAAAATTCCAAAAATGTACCAGTTACTATTTCCAACACTGTTCCATCCAATTAAAGATAATAAAATTCGTTTTATTGGAAAAGTAGTACCTAGAAAATAATTTACAATTAAAAATGTAAGAACCGCAATATCAAAATTTAATAAAGTTATAAAAATTCTTTTCATTGGAATAGAATCAATATATTTTTTCTTTTTCTTTTTTATAGACTCATAAACACCATATCCAGAATAAAATAAGAATAAAGTAACCATTAATTGTCCTAAAAAAATTCTTACAGACCACATTAAAGAATCTTTTGACGGTATCATAGTAGTATAAGTTTCTAAATGACTATAAAATACTATCAAAATGAAAATACCTTTTATGCAAGAAGTAGATTCTTTACTCAGATAATTTTCATTAAAATCTCTGAAAAAGAACTTAATACCAAATAATGAAATACCAATGATAAAAAGTAAATATAAATTCATCCTATCCCTTTATCCTCTTATTTGATGATAGATTTCATCCATAATATTTTTATTTTTAACAAAAAAGGTATCCATTCTTTTTAAATATATATCCTTTAATTTAAAATTATTTTTCAAATAGTATTGTATGCATTTTGAAAGTTCTTGAGAAGTATAAGTTACATCTCCAAAAGCATCTTCTAATGGCAAATCCAATTTTCTATAAGTGTGAAGTCCTGCTTTAAATTCTTTTTTATCTGGCAAAAAATATATAATTGGTGTTTTCATTCTAGCAAAGTCGAATTGATAAGAAGAAAAATCTGTTATGAATAGGCTATATTCTTCTTCTTTTACTTTAGATGTTACTACGTTAATATTACTACAATTAGTCTTAAAGCAATCTAAATATACATTAAATATAGGGTGTAATTTTAAGTCAAGTGTAACATTACTTTCTTTTAATAACTGATTTAACTTTGTATCATTAATTATATTATTAATTTCCTTAAAGAAGGAAGAACTCAAAAAGTAATCGGTTAGAGGTTGTCTTACACCATTTACTGGAGGATCTTGAATCAAATAAGCTCTCCATGAAGGCGCTAATAAAATTTTAGGTTTCTTCTCTACTTTTTCTTTTTCTTTTTCAAATCTTGGCATTCCTGTTAAAATTAAATCTTTTTCGGCATAGTTGTAATTTTCAATTAAATTCTTTTTTTCAAATTTTGATGAAATGATTATTTTTTCTATTTCTGTATGTTCTTTACTATACATTTTTAATAAATTAGCGTATAAAACTCCATGCTGTAAATATATTAAATCATATTTTACTATATCATTATAAAATCTAAATTCTTTTAAAGGAATTGGAGAATATTCATTTACAGAACTAAAAGAAGTTATAATTTTACTACATGCTAAATATAAATTAATATTCTTTTTAGAATTTTTAAGAATAACATTATTTTTCATCTGTTGTTTTGTAAAAAGATTATTATTTTCTTCTAGCTTTTCATCGACCACATAAAATCTTTGAATACCATCATTTTTTTCTATATCATGCTGAAATTGAAAATAAGCATTATCATATATTCCTTTTCTATCACAGTAAAGCCAAATTTCTTGATTTCTATACTTTTTTGCCTCTCTTCTGCTTTTTAATGCAGAACGTTTTCTTAAAAGTAATAAAGCTGTTCTTGGAATAGATACCAAAAAGCGATTAATAATATTTGCATTTTTGAAAACAATTCCTTTTTTTGCTGCTTTAATAATCTTTTTTTCACATATATAACTTCTAATTCTTTTTCTAAATGGGGTAAAAGAAGAAAACTCAAATTTGCAAGGATATATTTGATCATCTATTTCTACTTCGAAATTCAAATTTTTCAAATTATCCAAGGAAATTTCTAATTCAAATCCATAGATTTTAGCAATATCTACTTTTGAATTATAAAATTTATGTACAGAATCAAACAAATTTTTAATTTGAATCCTCTTTTTATTTCCAAATCTATCTACTGTTTCATAATAAAATAGTGGTTTTTTAAATAACAATATAGAAGCTCTAATATACCCTAATAAATAAATTCTAGAATTTCTAATTTTAAAACGATTTAATCTAAGAGTAATCGTATTGTCATCATCTATAACATTTCCATTTACTAATACTGAAAAATGGTTTTTTTCAACAACAGTATCTATTTTAGAACCTTTAAATTGCAATAAATATAATTTGTGATATTTATCCATTTTAGGGCAATTACTAATTAAATCATCATCTAGTTTTAAAAATAAATTTTTAACTTGATTAATTGCATCGTCATATTCTTTTCCCTCTTTGTAGTAAGGAAAAATTAAATCGCCAACAATTCTCCAACGAATTGCATAAAGAAATAATCCTTGAATATAACGAGGAACAGCGCCACATTCTTCCTCATACTTTTGAAATAAATTTGTATAATTATTAATAATAGAATCAAAACAAAATAACGGATTTTTTAGTTGCTGAGAAGCTTGGCTATCACTATGTTTCCTATAATAATAAATAGCATTTTCAACATATCCTAATTTTTGTCTTTTCATAATTATTTCAGTATTTAATTTTTCATCTTCTGCAGAATGCATGCTTTCATCATATAAATAATTATTCTCATATAAATTTTTGAAGATTACATTAACAGTAGTCTGGGAAATATATGGATATTTATTAACATCATAAACCATTGTCCCATTTGTAAAAAACTGATTTCTGATATGATCCTTTATGGCTCCATCTTTATATTCCATTATCTTACTAGAAGCAATATCACAATCATTATGTTCCATAAAAGAAACTAAATTTTTTATTGATTTAGATGACAAAAAATCATCCGAATCCAATATCATAATATATTTTCCTTGCGCTACTTTTAAGCCTGCATTTCTAGCAGACGATACTCCACCATTCTCCTTATCAATAACTTTTACATTTTCATAAGTATCTGCATACTTCTTACAAACTTTTAAGCTTTCATCTTTAGAACCATCATTTATTAAAAGAACTTCTATTTTTTCAAAAGAATAATCCTGATTTATTAATGATTCCATACATTCATCTATAAACTTTTCTGTATTATAAACTGCTATAATAACAGAAACATCATATTTCTCCATGTTTTCCCTCCTATAAATAAAGTCTTTCTAATAATTCATTTATTATCAATCATTAATTATTATAACAATAAAATAAAGTAAGTGCAACAATTACACGAAAAAAAAGGACATAGTCCTTTTATTTACTTCTTGAAATGGCTATTAGTATAGTTAACTTTACGTCATAGGTCAAGCAGAATTTCTCTAGTTTCCACATCACGTTACCATGATTGCGGTTCCCCTTTAAGGAAACTAATACATCGTTACCGAATTGTATGGCTTGATTACCACTTAGTACGCACTGCAATCCTATACCACATGACACTCTAGGAGTTTTCCTCACCAACTGTCTATTGTTAGTTCTTTTTTGCAATATATGTTTCAAGTAGCGATACATAACTAATTCTAGCTATAAACTAGTTATGGTGAACAACTATCCCCATACATCACTCAAGACAAGCTACACTACTCATAACTTTCGCCACAAAGTAGGTTCATGCCTTATCTGTACCCTATCCATCAACTTACGTGTATAGGTAAAGCACATAATAAGGTCTCCATGAATGCTGGGTCGTTTGCGTATGCCATTACGGACGCCCAACACTCTACCTTTCAGCATCCACCCCAAACTGGGCGTAAGAAGCAAACACCAAAAGTTTCACAGATATGCTCTTTAACAGCTTTTTAATTCTGTCTTCTCAATAGACATTATTGACTAGAATAATGTGCCATCAACAGCAAACATTGTATCAAATCTAGAAGAATTTGTCAAATTCATAGATTCCCATTTATTATATGAAAAAAGCAGGAAGATTATACTTCCCACTTCATAATTGTTTTAAAATTATTAGTAATATCAGCATCAAATGCTTTTGTCATATCTCCTATATTATGAACTACTAATTCTTCTGAAATAATTTTTTCAAAATATTCATGTGTTTCAGGATAATTTTCTAAGAATTTAATAGCTGCATCGAAATCTTCATATCCACTTCTACTATTTCCTAAAAGAGTAATCCCCTTTTCTAGAACCATACGAGTATTAATACCTACTAAATCCTCTGAAACACCCATTAAAGCAATAGAGCCTTGTGGATTGATAATATCAATTATTTGATTGATAGCACTTTCTGCTCCAGTGCCTCCTACACATTCAAAGGCATGATCAATAGTTACATCCGCTGGAATATCATTTACTAAATAAGTAGCATCTGCGAATTGAAAATAATGTAGCTTATTTAGATTTGTTCCAAAAACTACAATTCTAGCATTTGGAAATATCTTCTTTAAAATAAGAGAAGTAACATATCCAACACTACCACATCCCCATATTCCAAGAGTCTGCTTTTTTAAATGGCTGTATTGATTAAAATGTTCAATTGCATTCATCGTAACACTCATAAGCTCTAATAGTACTGCAATTCTATCTTCTACTTTATGATAAGGAATAATTCTATTTCTATCCATTAAAACAACAGTTTGCATAAATCCATCAAAACCGCTTGCTCTAAATTTACTACTACGTAAGTAATTTTCTTTAATAATATCATTATGTTCTACAGGGGTATTTGGAATCATAACCACTTTAGTACCAACTTCAAATTCTCCTTTTGGATCTTTCAAAACAATTCCAACTGCTTCATGTATTAAACTCATTGGAAGCTTTTTTGCTAATACCTTAGGGTCTCTTTTTCCTTGATAATATCTTTCATCAGCTGCACAAATTGAAAGATAAGTAGGTCTTACTATAACAGTATTTTCATTTTCTTGTTCTTCTACAAAATCTATACCAATTCTTTTGGGAGAATGTAGACGATAGTGACAATTAATCATGATTTAAACCTACTTCCAATATAGCATTTGCTAACTTCAAATCATGCATAGTAGTCACTTTTAAATTATATTCTTCCCCACGAATAAATCCAACTTTCTTTCCTTTTATAACAAACATCTTACAAGCATCTGTTAAAATTTCTCTTTCTTCATCATTTAAAGATTCAAAAGTGTTAACTAATTCCTTAATTTTAAATGTTTGTGGAGTTTGTCCTAAATATAGGAAATCACGTCTTGGAATATCACTTAAAATTTTTCCATCTTTTGATTCTACAATCGTATCTGCTGCTGGAATAATAGTATCTACAGCATCATACTTTTTAACGCATTTAATATTGTCCTCAATAATTCTATAATCAACAAATGGCCTAACAGCATCATGTGTAATAATAACATCTTTTTCTGTTACCCCAAAATTATCTTCAATATATTTACAACCATTCATAATAGTTCCATTACGGTCTTTTCCACCTTCTATTATGACAATTTTATCATTCGTACCAATATATTTTAATACTAAATCGCTCATATATCCCATCCAATCCTTTGGACAACCAACTAATACTTTTGCAATTTCTGGTACTAATAAAAATTGTTCTACTGTATGAATGATAATAGGTTTATTCCCTAACATTAAAAACTGCTTTGGCATATCCGTGTTTCCCATTCTTTTGCCTACTCCACCTGCCAATATTTCTGCATAAATCATAAATTCACCAATCCTTCTGTATTCATTGTATCATAAAATTAACATTAAAAAAAGTAAATAACTTATTTCTATTTACTTTCTTTCTTAAAAATTAAATTATAAGTTTTTCTAACAGAGTTACCATCACAAGCACTCATAAACTTTTTTTTGAAAGTTTCTCTTTTTTTAGGCATTAAATCTTCTTTTTTAATAGAAGAAATTAATTCCTTACTATTTTTAGCAGTACTTCCAAACACATACTCTTCAAATGGATAGTATAAACCTCTTCCATTTTCATATTCCTCTAAATCATATGTAAAATAAACGATTGGTTTATTTAAAAGAACATAGTCAAAGATAACAGAACTATAATCAGTAACTAATATATCAGTAATAAAAAGTAGTTCATTGATATCACGATATTCAGAAAAATCATAATAAAAATCTTTATATTGATCTAAATTAGGCAAACTAATCTGATGATTTAAAATATTATTATATAAAGCAGGATGCCATTTAAAAATAAAAACATAATCATCTTTTAATTCCTTATATAATTTTTCAAAATCTAAATGTTCAAAATCGTAATAAGCTCCTCCCTCCTCAACATTTCTATAAGGGGCGCCACGATAAGTAGGCGCAAATAAAATAACTTTTTTCTTTTTTAAATAAGGATATTTTTGATATAGTTCTTCTTTTGTTTTTTTAATATATTCTTTATCAAAAAAGGAATCTGTTCTTAAAAAGCCTGTGGCATATACGTTATCTAAAGGGATTCCAAAAGCTTCTGCATAATTTTTGCGAATGCCCTCTCCACTAACAATTGCTTTTGTATATTTTTTATAGCCTCTATGAACCTTTTTAATATCCCCGCCATTTTTTATAAGTCTACTATAGCCAAACTTTTTAAATGCTCCTGGTCCATGCCACAATTGTATAAGCTCTTGCTTTTTTGAAAAATGAAAATAAGCAGTTACCTGAACCATATCTTCCATAAAAATATACTTTGAGGTTGCCAATTCCTTTAGCAATGAAAGACGTTCCTTAAAAGTTCTTTTAGCTCTCCTATCTTTTTTCAAGACAATTACTTTTTCATATCCATTAGGAATATAGTCATACATATACTTTAAGTTTCCACCTAATTCACTTCTAGTATCAGAAATGAAGCAAATCTTATTTTCTTTTCTAGAAAGTAATAATAATGGATAGCTAATTACCCAAGTGAACAAGCAACCAAAATATTTTCCTATTTTTTTTATTTGCAATAATTTATTCTCTTTTACAGATTTATTATTTTTTTTCATAATTGTCTCCTCCATGAAACAATAGATACTTCTAGCAACTGTATCATTTGGAAGTTCTATATACTTTCTTTTGAACTTTTCAATTTTTTCTAAATCATAATCATCATGTTCTATTTTTTCTACTATTTTTCTTGCAGATCCAGAAATAAATCCAGGAATCTCTTTTTGATAATCTGTATAAAAGTTTCTAGTATCAATATATTCATCGTAATCATACGTATAAAAATACATTGGTTTAAGAAGTAAACTAGCTTCATAACAAATAGCAGAATAGTCACTAATAATATAGTCAGCTACCATAAGCATATCTCTTGAAGAAAACTTGGAATCCCAGATTACCCTTTCATCATGATAGCTTAATTTTGTTAAAGGATGTGGTTTGATAATAAGATTATATTTTTTATAATCTATAGAATCTATTAACTCTTGAATCTTATCTTCCCGTTCTTCCTTTCTAAAAGTAGGAACATAAACAATCGTTTTCTTTTTAGATAATTCAGGATAAGAAAGTATTATTTCTTTTTTCTTATGAGCTTTATAATTTTCATCCAATAAGATATCTACAACTGGAAGTGGCATAATTTTCATAGCACTCATCGGATAATGAAATGCTTCTGCAAAATAAGGCGCACATATTTTACTACTTGTAAAGATATAATCATAACCACTATGCATTCTCATAATACTAGATAGTTTTCTTTTTTCATCTGGTGTCATTTTTTTATCAAGTGCGGATGAAGCTGTATCTGTTTCTATCACACTATATCCAAACTTTTTTAAAGCTCCCATTGCATGCCACATTTGAATAACCACTAATTGTTTTTTATGTTTTAATAAACTAATAGCCATACAATAACTATCTAAAAAAACTACTTTTGAAGTTGCTATATGATACATTTGCTTAAACATATGAAAAATATAGAATATTTTATTTTTAATTCCTGGTTGTAATTTATGCGCTAAAATAACTGTTTTATACTTTCCTTGCTTTTGAATTTCATCTTTCAAAATGGAAAAATCAATAGGAATAGAATTAGATTGCCTACTAATCATTGTTATTTTATTTCTAGTTGGAAATAATTTCATAAAAAAATAAATAACTTTAAGAATCATAATTGCTAATTTTAAAAGTATATTCATATTGCTTTCCCTTCTAGTCTTCTTTACGATATAGTTCTACTTCAAAACGGCTGCTTTGAAGATAATTTTTTCTTAATCTTCCAAATGGAAGCACATCACGAATATCTTGATCTGTAACGATTTTTTTACAGCTTAACACCAAGAGTTTATAACGAATTCCTTTATTCTTATCTAACCAAATCTTTTTTCCTAAATCATGCTGATAAAGTTCATAAACTTTAGAATCTTTACTAGTATAATATAATGTTTTCTCTTTATTCTTAAACTGAAAAGAAGAAAGAATGTTAATACCAAGGAATTTTAAACTTCTAATATTTTTATATTTATTTAAAAATCTAGAAAAAATAGTCTTTTTCTTAATCAATATTCGGTTAGAAATCTTTATATTATAATTTCCTAATATTCTTGAATCGCTTACCCAATCAATTTTTTGCGTGATTAAGTCATAATCTCTT
>CAZRIC010000032.1:0-9431 GCA_964600095.1 uncultured Muribaculaceae bacterium | reverse complement strand
GATAGATTTACTGCATTCATTTTGGAGGAAACGAAAGGTATTTTACCTCTTTGGTTATCTCCAGTTCAAATGAATATTGTTCCTGTTAATAATGAATATCATTTAGAATATTCTAAAGAAATAGAAGAACTACTTAGAAAAGAAGGATTCCGTGTAGAGATGGATGCTCGTGATGAAAAGTTAAGTTATCGTATGAGAGAAAGCCAAAAAAGGAAAATCCCATTAACTCTTATTGTTGGTGATAAAGAAAGAGATGATAAGACAATTAGTTATCGTATGTTTGGTACAACAGATACAGTAACTTTATCACAAGAGGATTTTATTGCTTTTGTAAAAGCTACAATTAAGAATAAAGAATAGGATGATAGATTCATCCTTTTCTTTTGCAATTTTCTTAATTCTATTGTATAATGTCTAAGAGGATGTGAGGAATATGAGCAAAAAAGAACCAATTAGTATTGTATCTTTAGTTGTATCATTATTATCGTTAGTAATCGGTGTCCTTTTATGCTTTAATGGAGACACGATTTATGATATTATTGGTTATGGTGTAAGTGGAATTTTATTATTAACCGGTTTTGTAAAATTTATTTTATTTTTAACAGGAAGAAAAAAAGGTAGTGCTACTTTTGGAGACTGTATGAGCGCTATTTTATATATGGGTTTTGGAACTATTATTGCTTGTTTTCCAAAATCTATTACCATTACTATTAGTATTGTTTTAGGAGCTTTAATTTTGTTTAGTGGCATTAATCGTTTGATTTTAGGATTGGCAGTTCGTGTGATAGATGAGAAAGGTTCTAAAATATTTTTAGGGGTATCTATTTTAATGATTTTATTGGGAATTATTATTCTTACCCAAAAATTTATTAATTTGCTAGGAATTTTTATTATTGTTTATGCTATATCAGAAATCATGGGCTATATTTACTATACAACACAAAATAAAGATTATTCTGAGGTATTAAATAAAAAAGTCCCAAAAGAAATTAAGGAAAAAGAAGCAAAAGAAGCAGTTATTGAAGAGGAATAAACTACTAAAAATAGTAGTTTTTTTCTTGCTTTCTAAGAAATAAATATGCTATAGTAATAAATATAGGAGCAATATTATGGCTGAGAAACAAAAAGATTTAAATTATTCTGCCTTATTAAAAAAGTGGGGATCAAATTATAGTTTTCTTTTTTTCAAAGATATGGAAAAAGAAATTGTAGATGAAATGATAGAAAGCCTTTCTCCTACTAGCAAATATAAGACTATTGAGGAATGGGAGAAAGCTTCTAAGAAAATGACTTTACAATTAGTAAGAGGAAAAATTTGCGAATGTATTTCCAATGACATTTCTTTTTTAGATACATATTTTTCTAAGAAATGGGTAGCAAATAAGACTGATGATGATAATTTAAAATCATTTGCTACTTTTTTACAAAGATTAGGGTATTCTATCAGTATTGAAGAATGTATTGCATTATTTCAAAAGTATCCGAAATTTTTAAATATTGTAAAAACAATGGTTAATTGTAAAACACAAAAAATTACTTTAGAAAAATTAGAGGATATTCCAGATTATCTATTACTATCTTCCATTATTGGTGCCTATTTAACTTTTGCTAAAATAGATATTGATTTAGATAGCGATTTAGAGGATATTAACGGATTAATAGAATCAGAAGAAAAAGGGGATATTTTACAATTAGATCCAGTTAAACAATATTTATATGAAATAGGAAAAGTACCGCTTTTAACTATTAGTGAGGAAAGAGAACTATTTACTTTATTAAAGAGTACTGGAAGCGATAAGGTAAGACATAAAATTGCGGAGGCTAATTTAAGATTAGTTGTAAATATTGCGAAAAGATTTCTAGGACGAGGATTATTATTTTTGGATTTAATTCAAGAAGGAAACCTTGGTCTTTTAAAAGCAATTGATAAGTTTGATGTAGAAAAAGGGTATAAGTTTTCTACTTATGCCACTTGGTGGATTAGGCAAGCTATCAGTAGAGCAATTGCTGATTTAGCTCGTACGATTCGTATTCCTGTTCATATGGTAGAAAGAATTAATAAAGTTGTTCAAACAGAAAGACGTTTAACAATGGAATTGGGAAGAGAACCTAAGAATGAGGAAATAGCTTTAGAACTTGGTTATAAAGTTGAACAAATTCGTGATATTAAGGAAAACTATTTGGATCCAGTAAGTCTTCAAACACTAATAGGGGATGAAGAAGACTCTGAATTAGAGCAGTTTGTAGCAGCTGAAGGTGATGATTATGAAGTTGTTAATAATAACGAATTACATAATAGGTTAATGGATGTATTAGATACGATACCAGAAAGAGAAGCAAAGGTTTTAATATTACGATTTGGTGTAAATGATGGAAAAACAAGAACCTTAGAGGAAGTTGGAAAAATATTTCATGTTACTAGAGAAAGAATTAGGCAAATAGAGGCTAAGGCACTTAGAAGATTAAGCCATAAAAATAATGCTAAAGCTTTAAAGGTTTTTATAGGACTTCCTGATGATTCTAGCACTGTATCTTTACCAAAAAGAAAAGAGGATAATCCTCCAAGAAGAAAGATACCATTACCACAAACTTCTTTACCTTCAAAAAAGGTAGTAAAGGCATCTGTAGTCATTAAAAATTTATTTTATTATACAAGTGCATATGATAGACAATTAGTAGTAAAAGAAATTAGTCATTTAGAGCAGTATTGTCAAGAAATATTGATTAAATTATTCGGAAGAAGTTTTGAGGAAGATAATCATGGCTTAGCTGATGAAAATGATAAATATTTATTTGAAAATTATATTCTTCCAGAATTAAAGGGAAGGTTAGAGACATTATCTTCTTTAGAGCCAGTTAACCAAATAGAAGAGGAAAAACCAATTCAACAGATGGATATGAAACCTCATCAAGTTTCATTTGATCTTTCAGAAGAGCGGTTGGAAATAAGAGAAGATACCATAACACCAGCAGAGATTTCTGCAAATGAGTCTTTGGAAGAAGAAGAATTAGAGCAAGAAAAATTAACAGTTCAAGATTTATCAAATGGAGAAGAAAAAGGGGAAGAAGTGGAGAAAAATATGAAAGAAGAAATAATAAAAAGAAAGAGAAGAAATTTATCTACACCATATACTTGTTTTGCTAATGATCCTAAAGATTGGGTAGATTATGCATTATATAATTTAAATCAACAAGATCAGGAACTTTGTGCAATTCGTTGGGGAAAAGAGGAAAGACCTCTTACACGAGCAGAGAGTAGTCGTTTATCTAATATTGTTTTGAAAAGAATGGAAGCTACTTTAGAAAAGTTACGTTCGGGTGAAATTACTATTGTGGATTCTTATACAGCTCCGATTACAGAGACTCCTTTAGAAAATCCTAATCCAGAAGAAGGGAAAGGTAATGATGAAAAAAATACTCCTAAAAAAGAGAGAAGAAAAAGAAGAGATTTATCTAGTGCCTATACTTGTTTTAGGGAAGATTCTAAAGAAACGGTTGATTTCGCTCTTAGTTTATTGACATCAGAAGAAAGAGAAGTATTAGAAATTCGTTGGGGAGAAAATAGCAGAGCATTTGCTTCTTCTAAAGAAAAAAATAAATTTCATCAAACAGTATTACCAAAATTAGAACAATATGTAATAGATATTAGGGAAGGTAAAATTAAAATTCCTGCTGATGAGGAAATTCCAGCATCTATAGAACCTGTAAGTTCATCAGTAGTTGAAGATAGAGCTGATGCAGATGATTTATTTAGTGCAATGCCTACTTTATCGAATGAATTTACGAAAGAAGATTTTCAAGCACTACGCGCATATCTTATGAGACCAGAGTATCAAGATGCTGTAAAAACTTTACCATTTGAAGATTGCATTATTGCTGCTTTATCTTTATCTATGATAGGTAAAAAGCAAGTTCCATTTAGTGTGTTATCTGATCTTCTTGGAATAGAAGAAAAAGAAGTAGCTGAGATTGCTAAAAGGGGCTTATTTGCTCTAAAAGCTAAGTTTGATACGCAAGTAGATGTAGCTGCAAAAGCTTCTGTTAAAACAATTGGAGGGATCCAATAATGTCAAAGAAAAAGAAACAAGAAAAAATTGAAAAGTTTCCTATTGATGCAGAAGTTGCAAATTTTGAAGCGAAATACCCTAGTATTATGCCCTGTATTGATTCTACTTTGGTAAGAAGGTTATATGAGACTTCTATTCCTAAGGATGTTCGTGAAAATGGAGTTAATTGGAATATTAATGCGAATTTTACAGTAGAAAAAAAGTTCTTTTTAGCTTTAAAAGAAATGGTTTTAGCAGGTGACATTGATTTAGAGATTGCTATCATTGAACAATTTATGCCTATTGGACGTATGTTAATAAAAAAACTAGGTTATATGGGAGAAGACTTAGACCATAAAGTAGAAACTGCAATTACAACTGCTACTGAGAATTATTTAGGTGTAGAAGGTTTTAAAAGTACTATTTTACAAGAATTAAAAAATATTGTAAGAGGAAAGAAGGAAATACCAAAGCCAACTTTATCAGATTCTCCTAGTGGGGAAGAAACAAATAAAAAGGAACCTATGCCAGAGTTAACATCTCCTGTTCCTGTCCAAAAGGAAGAAAAAAAATTGGTAGTTCCAAATGATGGTAAGAATCGTCCAGCAACTAGTTTGGATCAATTACTACGAAATATAGATGTCCTAAAAAATTCACCATTAGAAGATGAGAATTATCTAAAATTTTTATCACTAAAATATGGTTATCATGATAATCAATTCTTTACTTTAGAGGAGATTAGTCAAATCCTTTCTATTTCTTTTGAAAAATCGAGAGAGTACTATATGCAGTCTTTACAATTTGTTAAAGATTGGTTCGGATTACAATTAGATCAGTATTATGTATACTTAAAAAAAGCGAATGAATAAAATCATTCGCTTTTTATAGTAGGTATTAAGTCTTCTAAGCTTTCTTGTTTATAAGAAGGCTCTGTTCCTTTAATATAATAAAACATCGTTGCTTTTTTATCTTTTTTAGTGGCCATTTTTCCAGTAATTGGATTTACTAAAGTACCAACAACATTTTCTGGAATAGGATACCAATTATCATCTTTTCCTTTTAAATAATTTTCTGCCATATCCCTCCACATACGTCTTAAATCAGTGCCATTATTAATAGAGCTAGGAGAACTATCATCATAGCCACTCCAGATTCCTATGACGATATCAGCATTGTAGCCAAATATTAAATGGTCACTATCTGTAGTTCCTCTTTTAGGTGCATATATATGAGTAAGAGAAGAGGTAATATCATAACAAGATGGGTAATTGTAATCAATAAAATTATAACTATAAGTACTAGTTAATGCTTCATTTAATATGAAAGTAAGACTACTATTTAAGGTAGGTTCTTTACTATCTTTGTTTTCATATAGAACGTTTCCTTCCATATCTTCTACTTTAGAAATAAGTTTTCCTTCTACTCTAAATCCAAGATTAGCAAAAGTAGCATAAGCTTGAACCATATCATATAAAGAAATTTCTCCACTACCTAGCGCTAAAGAGGGAACTGCTTGTAAATCAGAAGAGATTCCCAAACGACTAGCCATGTCTACTAATGTTTTTTCTCCTAGAAATAGATGTGTTTTTACCGCATATATATTATCACTATAAGCTAAAGCAGCAGCCATACTAATAGCTTTTCCTCCATATTTATTATTATAATTAGCAGGACTATATGTTTTATTTTCAGAAAAAACAAAGGTTGTCTTTTCACTAGTAAAAGTTGTAGATTCTGTAAACCCATTTTCTAAAGCAGCATAGTATAGAAATGGTTTCATTGTAGAGCCAACTTGTCTTTTCGCATTAATGGCACGATTGAATTGACTGACAGAATAGTTTCTTCCACCAGTAAGAGCGATAATGTGGCCATTATTTGGATCCATCATGATAGAAGCTAATTGAATTTTATCATTTCTAACATTGTCATCCATAGCTTTTTCTAAAATTGTTTGCGCATTTAAATCTAAATAAGTATAGATTTTAAGACCACCAGTTTCTAAGAAAGTAGCAGGAATTTCTTGTATACTTTTTAGTTCGCTCATAACAGCATCTTGATAGTACATTAATGTTTTTAATTCGTTTTCAGCCATTGTTCCATAATAGGTTAGTTCACATTTTTGAGCATCTATTTTTTCTTCTTCAGAAATCATCTTTTCCTTTACCATACTTTCTAAAACAATATTTTGTCTTTCTTTTGCTTTTTCTTCATTAACTAGTGGGGAATAGTGAGAGGGAGATTTTGGAATTCCTACTAGGATCGAAGCTTCTGCTAAAGTTAGGTCTTTTGCATTTTTATGAAAATAGTATTTACTAGCATTTTCAATTCCATAAATTCCTCCATAGTTGATTGTATTTAGATAGGCCTCTAAAATTTCATCTTTAGAATATTGAGATTCTAATTGAATCGTTAACCATGCTTCTTTTATTTTTCTTTCCCAAGTTTTATCAAATGTTAAAAATAAATTTTTAGATAACTGTTGACTAATAGTGGAGGCACCTTGCAAATTTTTTTTGTTTTTTATATTGATGTATAAGGATTTTAAAATTCTTAAATAGTCAAATCCACTATGCTTATAGAATTTTTTATCTTCAATGGCAATGGTAGCATTAATAACAAAAGGAGAAATATCGTCTAGAGAAACCCATGTATCACTTAGACCTTCCACCAAATTATTATGAATATCATAGATATAAAATTCATTTGCACTATCAATTACTAGCTTTGTTGCGTATTTCGCATAAATGTAAAGACTAAAGTAAGAAATAAAACCTATCAGTACAATAAAAATACTGATTTTTCCTAGCTTTTTTAGTCTCTTTTTTCTTCTTGTCATAGTATCACTCAATTCTTTTTTTATTATTTGAAGAAAATAGAAAAATATGAGTGCAATTTCATATAAAGTATGCTATAATGTTTTGGAGTTGATGTTATGGCTAAAAAAAACATTAAAACTGTTTTAAAAACAAAGGAAAAAGAAACAATTCATACTTCTTCTGCACTTATTTTAAAAAATTGCATAAAGTATCTAGAAAATGATTGCAAAATGGTAATTGACATTAGGAAAGATTATGTTACAATGGTAAGGAAGAATGATGAGTATGAAATTTACTTTCATTTTGAATTGGGAAACTGTCATGGGAGAATAACACTTCCATTTAAAGGTACAGTAGAGTTAGACGTGACATTAGAAAGTTTACAGCAGACAGAAAATACTATTTCGATTGTTTATATTTTAAATGATGAAAAGTATGAATATGATATATATTACTAGGAGGTTTTTATGGTAATAGAAGAATTAGAGAAAATTTTATTGGAAGTTACTAAAAAAGTTGGTTATGATACTGATAGTATGCGTGTAATACTTTCTAATAGACCAGATTTATGTGATTATCAGTGTGATGCTGTTTTTAAACTTGCAAAAGCTCTTCATAAAAATCCAATTGAAATTGGAGAAGAATTAGTAAAAGAAGTAAATGCATTACCTAATTTTTCAGAGTATTTTGAGAAAGTAGAGTTTGTAAAACCTGGTTTTATTAATATGACACTTAGTTCAAGTTTTATTAATAGAACTTTAATAGAAATGAATGAACACGATCATTTTAATTTAAAAAAGCCAGAAAAAGTAGAGACAATTGTCTTAGATTATGGTGGACCAAATGTTGCGAAACCACTCCATGTTGGGCATATGAGAACAGCTATTGTAGGAGAATCTATTAAAAGGATCTTAAATTTTGCTGGACATAAAACAATTGCGGATGTTCATTTAGGAGATTATGGACTACAAATAGGTCAAGTTATCTATGGTATACAAAAAGAGAATATTGATTGTTCTAAACTTACTATTAAAGATTTAGATAGAATTTATCCAGCAATGAGTGCATTATGCAAAGAAGATAAAGATATTAAAGAAAAATGTGCAGAAATTACAAAAGATTTACAAGATGGAAATCCTGAATATAGAGAAATGTGGAAGAAGATTTGTGAAGTTTCTTCAGAAGACATTTTAGGAATTTATAAATATTTAGATGTATCTTTTGATTTGTGGTTAGGGGAAAGTGATTCTTATCCTTATATTCCAAAAGTAGAAGAAGCTTTAAAGGAAAAAAATTTGTTGCAGTCAAGTGAGGGAGCTATGATTGTAAATGTTTCAAAAGAGACAGATAAAAAAGAAGTTCCACCACTATTATTTCAGAAAAGTGATGGTGCCTATCTTTATGCAACAACCGATTTAGCAACCATTCAAGAAAGAATGGAAGATTATCATCCAGATAAGATTTTATATGTTACCGATAGTCGTCAAAGTCTTCACTTTGAGCAAGTATTTAGAGCAAGTGATTTAGCAGGTATTGCTCCTTATTCTATTTTTGAACATTTAGGATATGGAACAGTTAATGGAAATGATGGAAAACCATATAAAACAAGAAATGGTGATTCTCCAAAACTTCAATATTTATTTGATCAAGCAAAAGAAATTTTAATTTCTAAAAAAGATGGAAATTCAGAGATGTCTGAAGAGGATATTGATAAAATTGTAAATGCTATTTTAAAATTTGCCGATTTACAAAACAATCGTGAAAAAGATTATATATTTGATATAAGTAAGTTCTCTGAAGTTGTTGGTAAAACAGGACCTTATATTTTATATACATATCTTAGAATTGCAAAAATTATTCAAAATGTATCTTTAGATAATCATAAATTATCAAACAACATATATAATAATTATGATCGTGATTTACGATTGAAATTATTAGAATTTCCTTTAGCGTTTAAAAATGCATTAGAGTATCGTATGCCAAGTTATATTGCTGATTATGTATATGATATTTGTGTACTTACAAATGCATTTTATCAAAATAATCATGTTAGTGGATTAGAAGATATAACTAAGAAAAATGATTGGATTTATCTTCTTACCTTAACAAATAAGATGATTAAAGAAATGTTATCTTTATTAGTAATAAAAATACCTACAGTAATGTAGATTGATGGAGGATGAATAATGAGTTTAAAAAAAATGAAAAAGGAAGAATTATAATTACTTTCTTATACAGATTTAACAGAAATGATTTTATTGGAGAATAAAAAAGCGATGAATACGCCAACTATTTTTCATACTATTTGTGATTTACTAGAATTAAGTGATAGTGAATATACTAATAAAATAGGTGATTTTTATACTTCTTTAACAACAGATAAAAGATTTTTATTATTAGATAGTGCAGAGTGGGATTTGAAAGATAGACATGTTATAGATGTAGTTGTTGCTGATGACGATGAAGATGAAGAAGAAATTGAAGTAGAAGAAGAGGAAGAAATCGATTCAGAAGATGATTCATTTGTTGAAGAATCAATCGATACTGTTAACGATGATGATGAATT